>URLU01000035.1 GCA_900548765.1 uncultured Lachnobacterium sp. | reverse complement strand
ATAGATGAGATCCTTGAGACCATGGATGTGCAGTTTGCGGTTCTTGGTACCGGGGAGAACCGTTACGAGAATATGTTCCACCATATACAGAGCAAGTACCCTGACAGGGTGACAGCCCATATAGGATATTCTGAAGAGAGGGCGCACCAGATATATGCTTCCTGTGATGCTTCCCTTATGCCGTCACTGTTTGAGCCGTGTGGACTCAGCCAGCTCATGTCCATGCGTTATGGTACTCTGCCTGTTGTTCGTGAGACAGGAGGACTTAAGGATACAGTGACTCCTTATAATGAGTACCAGAATACAGGAAATGGTTTCTCCTTTACCAGGTATAATGCCCATGACATGCTCCATGTCATCCAGTATGCCTACTCTGTATTCAGGGATAACAGGCAGGCCTGGAATGACATGGTTGTGAGAGCTATGTCGATGGACTATTCGTGGAATGCATCTGCCAGACAGTATGAGGAAATGTATCAAAACCTTGACAGAAAAGTGATTTAGTCCGGAATCATCAGGCACTTTGTAATTTTGTCATAGATATAAGGGTGGTTTGACAGTATTTCTTCATCACTGACTGAGGTATCATTTACCGAATTAATAAGCTCCGTCAGATAAGCTAAGTCTGTATCGTATTCATGAGGCATGATTATAAACTCATGTATGCTGCTTGGGAGCAGAACCAGATTGGAATTAAGCTCATTTGCTATGTCATTGAGCAGCCCCTCATACAGGATCACAGAGGCACCATTGGTTTTTTGAATATTGCTTAGGGCATACATATCTGTCACGTCACCATAGGCAGACATATCAAAGACCTTTGACACCAGTTTGTTCAAATCAAAGAGCTGATGAGGAAAAAGCCTTGGTGTATTCTGGGCTGCCAGACGCTGTAAGTCGGTGAGAGTGACACCCCAGCGTTCTACAAGCTGCTCATGGATGGTGATGGCTGCATTGCCAAAATTGGTATTGTTCAGTGAAATCTGGAATATAACAGCAAAATCAAGATATTTTAAGTGAGGGATATGTGAGAGCATACCCTCATTTTTCTTATAATTTATAAGCTTGTAAATAATGCCGTCCTTGCACTTTTCAAAGTCTATGACTGACTCTATATCAAAATTTGCTGCCGGCATATACTGGTTATAGGTGGTGAATATGTCATCGCATATATCCTTTATACTCACCCCTTCCAGATATCGGTGGTAGTAGGGATTCAGATATATGGTTGGCGAGATATTATAATCGGGATTACAGATGATAAGTCCGTCCAGATAAGTACCATTATTTTTTTCGATTGGCTTAACACAGATATTGAAGGAAGAGTCAAATACTTCTGTCATAGATTGTTTAATGTTGCATAAAAACTCCGTATAGTTCATAATTTCTCCTTGATTATTACTGAGAGAATATTATATTTTGTCGGGGAAAACGACAGGAGTCTGTCAATAAGATTAATCAAAAAATCCACGAGACTTATCTCGTGGATTTAATGTAACATTCTTTTAATAAATATGCAATAGTTTATGACTAAAATTTTTATATTTTAATTGCCCTTTAATTCCTGCCAGAGTGTGTTTAAAAGTTCTGTCTCATCATCATTAAGGGTTCTATATATCTCGCAGCGTTCAATGACTTCAGTTGGAGGATTGATAGCCTCATTCTGCCTGTCTTCATCAGACATGTTCTCAACTACAGGAATGACAGGGGAAGCATAGTACACATATTCAAAGTTAGCTTCAGCGGCATCATCACGGCATATATAGTCCAAGAACTCTAAGGCTTCTTCGTTGTGCTGGCAGGTCTTTGGAATAAACCATGAGTCAATCCAGATATTTGAACCCTCAGAAGGAACTGTATAATCCAGATTTTCGTTTAAATCCATAGCAGATGCAGCCTCACCGGAATAGCAGATAGCCAGAGCTGCGTTTTCTGCAACCATCTCATCACAGGTTTCATCCACCAGATAAGCTGTTACATCCGGCTTCTGATTAATCAGTAACTGTAAAGCCTCTCTCAGATGATCTTCGTTGGTATCATTGATAGAGTAGCCCAGTGTGGCAAGAGCTGGTGTCATTGCATCACGGACTGAATTAATCATAATCATGTTTCCAGCGTATTTGCCATCCCACAGGCAGTTCCAGCTCCTTAAATCCTCAGGGTCTACCATAGTCTTGTTGTATAAGATACCAACTGTTCCATAGAAGTACGGCAGAGTGTACTTGTGTTCAGGGTCAAAGGATGATGACATTTCGATTATGGCAGGGTCTATATTTGAGTAATTCTCAATAGAATCATAGTCAATCTCATTGATCTCGCCCTCGTTAATCAGTTTTCCGATAATGTATTCAGAGGTACAGATTACATCATAGTCGATAGCACCGGACTTATACTTTGTATACATTTCCTCCGGGTCTTCGTATTCCTCATATTTTACTGTAATGCCGGTCTCTGCCTCAAACTGCTTTAAGGTGTCCTCATCAAAGTACTTGCCGTAGTTTAATACAGTAAGTGTTCTGCCTGATGAAGCAGAGGAGTTTGAGCTTATAAAAAATACTGAGCCTGTACCAATCAGCAAAGCTGCAATTATTGCTATGCTGACTGTCTTTCTTACAAGTATAAGCTTGTGAGAGCGGGCAGTCTTGCGGGTGTCAGCGTTTGTATCTATCTGCTTGGTGCTTACAGCAGGAGTGCTGCCCGAATTAATGTTTACAGCTATCAGAAGCAGTAATACTGTGAAAAACAGTACAGTTGACAGGGCATACAATTCAGGCTTTATACCCTTTTTAAGCTGCGTATACAGCATGGTTGACAGAGTATTTACACCTGCACCCTTGGTAAAGTAGGTGATACTGAAATCATCCAGTGACATGGTCACAGCCATCAGAAAGCCAGAAAAGACTCCGGAGCTGATTTCAGGCCAGGTGACCTTGAAAAAGGCATATAAAGGTGAAGCTCCCAGGTCAAGGGCTGCCTCGTAGGTATATTTGTTTGCCTGCTTAAGCTTTGGAAGTACATTTAATATAACGTATGGGATATTAAATGTAATGTGGGCAATAAGTACTGTGACAAAGCCTAAATCCATGAATTTTACAAAGAGAAGCATCATGGAAATACCAGTTACGATATCCGCATTCAAAAGAGGGATATTTGTAGCTCCCAGATATATAGTCTGGTTTTTCTTTTTCATTGCGCTGATACCCATAGCTGCAAGAGTACCAATGACTGTGGAAATTACAGCTGCAAGCAGGGTAATCTGCAGGGTAGTGGCAAAGGCTGTCATGATTTTCTCACTCTGGAAACATCTCCTGTACCACTCAAGTGTGAAACCACCCCAGGTAACTCGTGAGGTTGAGTTATTGAAGCTCAAAAAAATGAGGACAGCAATAGGCAGATATAAAAATATAAAAATTAGCGCCATATAAACGCGAGAGGATATTTTTTTTAGCATATAGTTGTTCCCTCCCCATCTTTGTCAGCAAGATTGACTAAAGCCATGCTGATTAATACAAATATCATAAGTATAAGCGAAAGTCCTGAGCCAGCATTCCACTGTGAACCATGTATGAAATCCTGTTCAATTACATTTCCTATTAACAGGACTTTTCCGCCACCCAGCACCTGTGATACAGCAAAGGATGTAAGCGACGGCACGAAAACCATTACGATTCCACTTATTATGCCTGACACAGTAAGCGGAATGATGATTTTGAATAAGATAAGGGCATTTCCTGCTCCCAAATCTCTGGCCGCCTCAATCCAGTCGCGCTTGATACGGACCATGGAGTTGTAGATTGGCAGAATCATAAATGGCAGAAAGTCATATACCATTCCCAGCACCACAGCAGTAGGGGTGTTTACAATATTGATTCCTGACAGCCCGATAGTGTTCAAAAAGGAGTTTATGACACCATTTTTTGAAAGAAGCTGTTTCCAGGCAAGTATTCTTAACATGAAATTCATCCACATTGGAAGCATGAAAATAAATACTATAGTTCCCTGATTTTTAATCTGCATTCCGTTCAAAATCATAGCAAGCGGATAAGCTAAAAGCAGGCAGATAAGGGTGCAGATTATGCTGAGCTTAAGGGACAGGCCAATCGCATTCAGATTAGTCTCTGTTGTGATAGCAGTGATATACTGCAGGGTAAACTGTCCATCACTGTTGGTTAAAGCATAATATACAATCATTACAAGTGGCAGAAGGATAAAGCCTATCATCCATATCAGGTACGGACCTGCCAGCAGCTGTTTTTTGAAATTACTCATCTATCTCTACCGCCTTTTCATCAGAAGATTCTGGTTTGTGCATTATCTGGATGTTGAAAGGAATTACTTTGATTCCAACATGTGAGCCTACCTCATGGTATTTGGTGGTGTGCACCATCCAGTCATATCCGTTTGCCTGGACTTCAAGCTCATAGTGGACACCCTTAAAGATAAGAGAGGTGACATGACCCTCCATATAGCCATCCTCAGGGGCTGTAAGCTCCACATCCTCAGGTCTTATGACAACGTCTACAGGGGTATTGTTTCCAAAGCCTTCATCTACGCAGTCCATTTTAACACCTAAAATCTCAACCAGCTTATCGTGAATCATGATTCCGTCAATGATGTTGCTGTGACCGATAAAGTCAGCAACAAAGGCATTTTCAGGTTCGTTGTAGATATCCTCAGGAGTACCAATCTGCTGGATATAGCCCTGATTCATTACAACGATTGTATCTGACATGGTAAGGGCTTCCTCCTGGTCGTGGGTTACATATACGAAGGTGATTCCAAGCTCTTCCTTTAATCTTATAAGCTCATACTGCATGTTCTGTCTGAGCTTTAAATCAAGAGCTCCCAGAGGCTCGTCCAGAAGGAGTACCTTGGGCTCGTTAACGATAGCTCTTGCAATAGCGATACGCTGCTGCTGGCCACCACTTAAGGAGTCAACTGAGCGGTTTTCATAGCCGTCAAGATTTACCAGCTTTAAGGCATATTTAATCTTGTCATCTATGTATGCCTTGCTTTTTTTCTTGATTTTAAGACCAAAAGCGATATTCTCTGCAATTGACATATGAGGGAAAAGTGAGTATTTCTGGAATACTGTGTTTAAGTTTCTCTCATTGGCTGGCAGGTTTGTAATATCCTTTGAGTCAAAGAGAATTTTTCCTTTATCAGGAGTCTCAAATCCGCCAAGGAGACGGAGCGTAGTGGTCTTACCACATCCAGAGGGACCAAGGAGAGTTAAGAATTCATTCTCTCTAATATATAAATTAAATTCATCAAGTATCAGGTTATTGTTGTATGACTTTGAAATGTCTACAAAATTAATAAGTTCCTTTTTCATCTCTGTAATTATTACCTTTCCTAAATATAAACAATTTAAAAGCTTGGTGGGGTTGAAACCCATATAAGCACAGCCTCGCGGCTGCCGGTGTTCTTAACAAAATGCTTTTTGGAGGCTTTGAAATAAAAGGATTCCCCAGCCTTTACAGTATGATTTTTGCCACCAAAACTGATCTTAACCGTGCCCTTGAGCACATATCCAAATTCCTCACACTCATGGGGAGGATAGATTTCTGATATTCCGCCTGCACGCAATGTAAGACGTACAGGCTCCATGGCATTCGACTGTGCATTGGGGACAATCCATTCTATGGTAGAATTTTTCTCCTCATTAATTTTCTCAAAATAATCGGAGGGCTTGAATACAATCTGTTCAGGCTCTTCGTCCTTAAAAAACTCTGCCGGGGTCATGCCCAGACACTGAATTATGTCAAGCAGTGTGCCAATGGAAGGAGAGTTCTGATTCCGCTCAAGCTGGGAGATAAAGCCTTTTGTAAGCTCTGCCCGGTCTGCAAGCTCCTGCTGGGTTAGCCCATACTGGATTCTTAATTCCTTCATACGATGACCAATATCCATTTTTTGCCTCCGTAGTCTTAAAAGTTGATTTTTTGTTTACTAAAAATAAACTTGCAACATGAAATATTTTAATATAATATGGTTGAAAGTCAAGAAGATTTTTGATATTATTTATTAAGTGCCGATATAGCTCAGTCGGTAGAGCGACGCCCTCGTAATGCGTAGGCCACCAGTTCGATCCTGGTTATCGGCTTTTGTGCAGCCATATGCACATATTTATTTATGAAGTCAGAGAAGTTTGGAGAGGAAATAAAGATGAAAAAGAAGGAAAACATGATAGCGTTGGCAGTATTCTGCCTGGTATCAATTCTTATGATTGTGCTTTCAGTATGTGTTATAAAGATATCAGTTGTGGCAGCCTGCCTGCTGGTCATAATTGAGGTTGGAATAGCAACACTGCTTCACAATGCAGAGATATGGATTCACGGAGTGTTTGTTATAGCAGAGATTATCGCAGGAGCACTCTTAAATAATATACTGCTTGTGGTATTCTGCATTGTAGTATATGCAGCAACATTGTTTACGTTAAAGTATTTATATTCAGGAGAGAAAATTAATGGATAGTGACAGTTATAGTCGAGGGCAGCTAGATGACCTTTATATGAAGATGATTTCATATTATGAAGGAGATCCAAAGCGAATCCAGCATCTGACCAAGGTTCACAGTTATGCGAGACTGATAGGCAGGGGTGAACAACTGGACGAGGGAACACTTTTTACGCTGGAAGCCGCAGCCTATACCCATGATATAGGTATCAAGGTGGCAGAAGAAAAGTATGGCAGAAGCGATGGCAGACTACAGGAGCAGGAAGGACCGATAGTAGCGCAGAAGATGCTGTACGAGCTCGGCTTGGAAAATTATATAATAGAAAGAATATGCTATCTAATAGGACATCATCATACATATGACAGCATAGACGGCATGGATTATCAAATTCTGGTGGAAGCAGACTTCCTCGTAAACCTCTACGAAGATGAAACATCAGACAGAGCCAAGGAAAAAGCCTACGCACATATCTTTAAGACGGAGACAGGAAGGGAAATCTTTCGGAAGATGTATGGATATGAGGAAGATAATTAAGTATGCGATATGTATGCACACATATGTGTGCGCATAAGTATCTGGTTAGAAATTAAGTTTAAATATAATTAAATGCAGATATAACATATGATGTTTATATGGTCTATTTGTCATAATGTATTATTAAAGATATATTATGATATATAAAAGAAGAAAATATATTAGAATAATATAATACAATAACCCAAAATAAGAAGAGTTCCGAGATTTTCGGAACTCTTCGGCATTTTGAGATATATTTAATATGATTTTTATTAGATACGTTGAATGGAATATCGGGATAAGCAAATCAATTATCTGTGACTTGTGGAGAATATTAGATTTTCTTAATGTTCTGTACGTTTCCCAGCAACTCGGCAACAGGACGTTGACGAGAATGAGACCTGAGCCATGGATGGCGAATGTCGAATGGTTGCGTTAAGTCGAGAATACTTAAATCAGAACATTTAGAAAATCTTATATTTGGAACTCGACACAGATAATTGATTTGCTTATCCCGATATTCCCCCACAACCTAAGGATTAAAAAACACCTAAAAATGAGGAACTCAAATATGAACAAAATAAACTACCAAACCATAATGGAATCCATAATAACCCAGACCTGCTACGAGGATGGGCATTTGCTATCCCAGCTCCCAACCCTCCTCCTGCACAGCTGCTGCGCACCCTGCAGCAGCCACTGCCTGACCCTCCTATCCCAGTATTTCAACGTGACCGTATTCTACTACAACCCAAACATTTATCCACCGGAAGAGTACGAGATGCGTGTCCACGAACAGGAACGTTTCATAAGAGAATACCCTCTGGCAAATGAGGTAAAGTTTATCGAAGGCAGCTATGACACCAGCCGTTTTTATGACATGGTAAGAGGGCTGGAAAACCTGCCGGAGGGCGGAGAGCGCTGCTTCAAGTGCTATGAGTTAAGACTTAGGGAAACAGCAGAATACGCCCTTGCGAATGGCTTTGACTTTTTTACTACAACCCTGTCCATAAGCCCGCTTAAAAACTCCCAGAAGCTTAACGAAATCGGGAAAAAGCTTGAAGAGGAGCTGGGAATCAGATACCTGTATTCAGACTTTAAAAAGAAGAATGGGTACAAGACCTCTACAGAAATATCTAATGAATACGGAATGTACAGACAGTATTATTGTGGCTGTGTCTATTCCAAGAAACAGAGGGACATAGAGATTGCCCGGAAAGCAGCTGAAGAAAATATGGAATAGCAGCTATTATTATTTGGTATGGCTTGCCTTAAATAGCTTATTGAATCCTGCTCAAGGGTAATATATAATCTAAAATTATAAAAAAATGAAAAAATATAATTTTTAAATATAGGAGGACACAAGATGGCTCAGTTATGGGGTGGACGATTCACCAAGGAAACGGATAAGCTTGTATACAATTTTAATGCTTCAATTTCTTTTGACAAGAAATTCTATAAGCAGGATATCGAGGGCAGCAAGGCACATGTTAAGATGCTTGGCAGACAGCAGATATTAACAGAAAAGGAAATGAATGACATTTTAGCCTGCCTTGATGAAATACTGGCAGATGTGGAGAGTGGCAGGCTTGAAATTACAGATGAATACGAAGATATCCACAGCTTTGTTGAGGCAAATCTGATTGACAGGCTGGGAGATACTGGCAAGAAGCTTCACACAGGAAGAAGCAGAAATGACCAGGTTGCCCTTGATATGAGACTCTACACCAGAGACCAGGTTAAGGAAACAGATGAGCTTTTGAAGTCATTATTACAGGTACTCCTTCGTATAATGAAAGAGAACACAGAGACAATTATGCCGGGCTTTACCCATTTGCAGAAGGCACAGCCTATCACTCTGGCTCATCATATGGGAGCATATTTTGAGATGTTTAAGAGGGACAGAAGCCGTCTCCATGACATATATGAGAGAATGAATTATTGTCCACTGGGTTCTGGCGCACTGGCAGGCACCACATATCCTCTGGACAGAGAATACACAGCAGAGCTTTTAGGCTTCTATGGACCTACCTTAAACAGCATGGATGGCGTGTCCGACAGGGATTATCTTATAGAGTTTTTATGTGCACTTTCTACAATCATGATGCACTTGTCGAGATTTTCAGAGGAGGTAATCATCTGGAATTCTAATGAGTATCAGTTTGTTGAGATTGATGATGCCTACAGCACAGGAAGCAGTATTATGCCACAGAAGAAAAACCCTGACATCGCAGAGCTTGTCCGTGGTAAGACAGGAAGGGTTTACGGAGCTTTAAACTCTATTTTAACCACTATGAAGGGCATTCCACTTGCCTACAACAAGGATATGCAGGAGGATAAGGAATTAAGCTTTGATGCCTTCGACACAGCAAAGGGATGTATAGCCCTCTTTACAGGCATGCTTGATACAATGAAGTTTAACAAGGAAGTAATGAGAAAGAGTGCCAACAATGGCTTTACTAATGCTACAGATGCCGCAGATTATCTGGTTAAGCACGGAGTGCCATTCAGGGATGCCCATGGCATAGTAGGTCAGATAGTGCTTTATTGCCTGGATAAAGGCATTGCCATAGATGATATGAAGCTTGAGGAGCTTAAAGCCATCAGTCCTGTGTTTGAGGATGACATCTATGATGCAATTTCCATGGAGACATGTGTCAACACCAGATGTACAATCGGTGCTCCTTCAAAGACAGCTATGGAGGCCGTAATTAAGATAAATGAAGAATATTTGTGCAAAAATGACAAGTTTTAAGCAAATAATTTGGTAATTTAATAAAGTTTGTTAATTGTTTTTTTTATTTAAGTAAAGTAATATATTTCCTATAAAGACAGTTGTTCGCGATACGCGGACATTTAAAAGAGGAATAAAAGAGGAGAAAGCTAGAATGAGCGAGAAATTAAAGGTAGGTATTCTTGGTGGAACAGGAATGGTTGGACAGAGATTTATATCATTACTTGAGAACCATCCATGGTTTGAGGTCACAACAATTGCAGCCAGCCCAAGAAGCGCAGGAAAGACATACGAGGATGCAGTTGGCGATAGATGGAAAATGGATACTCCAATGCCAGAGGCAGTTAAAAATATCGTAGTAATGAACGTTAATGAAGTAGAAAAAGTTGCTTCACAGGTAGATTTCGTATTCTCAGCCGTTGATATGTCTAAGGATGAGATTAAGAAAATCGAAGAGGATTACGCTAAAACAGAGACTCCGGTTGTATCTAACAACAGTGCTCACAGATGGACACCGGATGTGCCAATGGTAGTACCAGAAATCAATCCAGAGCATATGGAGGTTATCAAATACCAGAAAGAGCGTCTCGGCACAAAGAGAGGTTTTGTAGCCGTTAAGCCTAACTGCTCAATCCAGTCATACGCTCCGGTACTTACAGCATGGAAAGAGTTCGAGCCATATGAAGTAGTTGCTACAACTTATCAGGCAATCTCAGGAGCTGGAAAGACCTTTAAGGACTGGCCTGAAATGGTTGGAAATATTATTCCATACATCGGTGGCGAGGAAGAAAAATCAGAGAAGGAGCCACTTCGTCTCTGGGGCTATGTGGATGATGAGAAAAGGGAGATTGTACCGGCAACATCACCGGTTATTACATGCCAGTGTATCCGTGTACCAGTATTAAATGGCCACACAGCAGCCGTATTTGTTAAGTTCAAGAAGAACCCTACAAAGGAGCAGTTAATCGAAGCATTAAAGAACTTCAGGGGAGTTCCACAGGAGCTTGAGCTTCCAAGTGCTCCAAAGCAGTTTATTACTTACCATGAGGAGGACAATCGTCCACAGGTTACACTTGATGTAAACTACGAAAATGGAATGGGAATCAATGTGGGACGTCTCAGAGAGGACACAGTATATGACTGGAAGTTCGTAGGGCTTTCTCATAACACAGTCCGTGGAGCTGCAGGTGGAGCTGTACTCTGCGCAGAGCTTCTTAAAGCACAGGGATATATCACAAAGAAATAGTCGGGAAATTAGTTATGTTAATATAGAGGATGACACTGCTTAGTCAGTGTCATTTTTTTTGCCTTCATTTAATCTTGAGAAAAAGTTAAAAAATGATATAATTTATTTTATCTGAGTTTATGGAGGCAATTATGAAAGCTAAAAAGAGTGATCTGGCTATATTAGAGGAAAAATACAATGAATCCGGTAATCAGCTTGTAGTACTTTATGGCAGAAAGGGCTGCCAGAAGGAAGAACTCATAAAGGAATTTATAGGGGATAAGAAGTATTTCTATTACAGATGCAGGCAGGCAGCTGCTGATGACCAGCGCAGGATGATGGGCGCTGAAATAGAGAAGCAGTTTGACGCCAGGCTCAACCAGCATACCTATGATGAGTTTTTTAACAGAATCAAGTCAGGAGACCCATCCAAGCTCGTGGTGGTAATAGATGAGGCACAAAATGTAATAAAAAGAGACCCGGATTTTATAGGAAGCATTTTAAGGCTCAAGGAGAAAAAACTATATCCGGGACCGGTTATGATAATCCTTGCAAGCTCGTCTATTGTCTGGGCAGAGCAGGAGGCAAAGGAATACTTTAAGGACACCATGAAAATCGGAGAGCTTAACTTCCTTGAGGTGGTCAGAGAGTTTCCAACCCTGCAGGTGAAGGATGCCATTATGATATATGGTGTGCTGGGCGGTGTGCCTGAGTATCTGGATGAGTGGAATCCGGCGATGAATTTTAAAAAGAATATATGCAGACTTGTTTTGTCGCCGCAGGGGCTTCTGTTTAATGAGGCAGAGAACCTTATATCCAGAGAGCTTAGGGAGCTGTCTGTCTATGAGACAATCCTTGCTGCTATCGCCAAGGGACAGGATAAGTTAAACGACCTCTTCCATGAGACTGGATTTTCCCGTGCCAAGATAAGTGTGTATATGAAAAATCTGAGTCATTTTGACATTGTAAACAGGGTCGTATCATTTGAAACCGGGGGCTGGGACAACGCCAAAAAGGGCGTATATCAAATAACAGATACCTTTGTTAATTTCTGGTTTAAGTTTGTCTATCCCCACTTGTCAGACCTGTATCTTATGTCAGAGGAAGAATTTTACAATACATATATAGCAGAGGAGATAGATGAGTATTTAAACCGCTATTTCAGAAATGTGTGCATGGAATATCTCATGATTTTAAACCAGATGGGCAAGCTTCCGTTCAAAATCACAAAGGTAGGTACCTGGATTGGAAAGACAGGAAATATAGACATCATAGCGCAGAGTGAGGACCGACGTAATATCATAGGCTTCTGTAACTGGAATGAGCCGGAGATGACTATGGCAATGTGTGAGCAGATGGCTGTTGCTATGGACAAGGCAAAGCTTACATCGGACGATTATTATCTCTTCTCTGCCACATATTTTGAGCCTGCCTTAAAGCAGTATGTCAAGATGGATCCTCGATTTAAGCTGATCAATATGAACGAATTATAAGAGGAATATATGGGAAAATCATTAATAATAACAGAGAAACCATCTGTGGCACAGGAATTTGCCAGAGTGCTGAGAGTGGGTGGCAGAAATGATGGTTATATAGAAAATCAGGATTATGTAATATCCTGGTGTGTAGGTCATCTGGTGGGGCTGGTATATCCGGAAGAGTATGACATGAAGTACAAGAAGTGGAAATTGGAAGATCTTCCATTTTTACCCAAGGACTACAAATATGATGTCATAAAGGATGTGCGTAAGCAGTATGACATAGTAAACCGGCTTCTCCACAGAGAGGACATTGACCGGGTTTACTGGGCAGGTGATGCCGGAAAAGAAGGACAGACCATAGAGGAAAATATCCGTAACTTCGGTGGTGTCAGAGAGGGAATGGAGGAGCTCAGAGTCTGGATTGATTCCCAGACCGAGGAGGAAATCCTGCGTGGAATCAGAGAAGCAAGACCTATGTCTGATTACGCAAATCTTGGCAATTCCGGAATAATGCGTACCATTGAGGACTATGCAATGGGCATTAATTTTTCCAGAGTCATGTCGGTTAAGTATGGCAATTTGTTAAATAATGCAGCGGGAACCAGCTCCTATACAGCAATAGCAGTGGGACGTGTAATGACCTGTGTGCTTGGAATGGTTGTAATCAGAGAGCGTGAAATCAGAAACTTTAAGGAGACACCATTTTACAGGATAATCGGAAGTTTCACCGATGCAAATGTGCAGGGAGAGTGGAAGGCTGTAGAAGGCTCAAGATACTTTGAGTCGCCACAGCTCTACAAGGAGAATGGCTTTAAAGAGGAAAAGGATGCTCTGGCACTTATTGAGAGCTTAAACGGCAGGCCGGGCACCGTGAAGCACATAGAAAAATCAATCTCAAGAAAGCGTGCACCGCTTTTATTCAATCTGGCAGAGCTTCAGGCTGAGTGCTCAAAGCGTTTTAAAATCAGCCCGGATGAAACCCTGCAGGTGGCACAGGATTTGTATGAGAAGAAGCTTACTACATATCCAAGAACTGATGCCAGAGTACTTTCAAGTGCCGTGGCAAAGGAAATATACAAAAATATCGGCAGATTAAAGGGGTATGAGCCTACAGCAGCCTATGTGAATGAAATCATGGACAAAAAGCTGTATGCAAATATAGCCAGAACCTCCTACACAGATGACAGCAAGGTCACAGACCACTATGCCATCATCCCAACAGGACAGCTCACAGAGTTAAATTCCCTTAACTCCCTGCAGAGAGCTGTGTTTGATGTGATTGTAAGGAGATTTTTAAGTATTTTCTACCCTGCCGCAGAGTATGAGAATGTAAAGCTCACAGTTGATGTGGAGGGGGAGAGCTTTTTCTCATCAGCAAAGCTGCTTAAATCCAAGGGCTATCTGGAGGTTGCTACACCCCCTAAAAAGAAAACCTTTGAAGAGGAAAACTCAAGAATCCTCGGTGGTCAGGGAGCGTCCGCTGACAGCACAGA
This sequence comes from uncultured Lachnobacterium sp., assembly GCA_900548765.1. Taxonomy (GTDB): domain Bacteria; phylum Bacillota; class Clostridia; order Lachnospirales; family Lachnospiraceae; genus Roseburia. The sequence continues at coordinate 995 of URLU01000035.1, read as the reverse complement.
AGCCGGCAGTGAGAATGGTGCTAATGGTGAGGAAGAAATCGCTGTAAATCCAAAGGTTATGCTTGAGCTGGCTGACAGACTCAAAAATGGCGATAAGATTCAGGTGAACGGCTATCAGATTAAGTTTGGAAAGACCTCACCACCAAAGCGTTATACCTCAGGTTCCATGGTGCTTGCCATGGAAAATGCAGGACAGCTAATAGAGGATGAGGAGCTGAGAGAGCAGATAAAGGGCTCAGGAATAGGAACATCTGCCACAAGAGCGGAGATAATCAAAAAGCTGGTGAGAATCGGCTATCTGAACCTTAACAAAAAGACCCAGATACTGTCACCGGAAAATCTGGGAGAGATGGTGTTTGAGGTGGTCAGCATGACGGTGCCGGCACTCTTAAACCCACAGATGACTGCCTCCTGGGAAAAGGGACTTGAGGGAATCACCCAGGGAACAGTTGATTTCTGGGATTACAGAAATAAGCTTGAGGACTTTATCAGGCGTGAGACTGTCAAGATGATAGGGCAGGATATAAAAGATCCATTAGCCGAGAGAATCAGTGATTTTGCCAGTAGAAATGGACGTGGCGCAGGAGCCAGAAGAAAGATAGGAGTCAAGTGTCCTGCCTGTGGTGGTGAGATAGTGACTACACCTTTTGGATATGGCTGTGCCAATTACAAGAGGGATGACCCAAATAGCTGTAAATTTGTAATAGGGGAGATTGCAGGCTGTCTCATACCGGAAGAGCAGGTAATTAAGCTTATATCAGAGGGCAGGACTGACCTGATAAAGGGCTTTAAATCAAAGGCGGGCAAGAGGTTTGATGCCATGCTCACATCATCAATGGAGGATGGCAGATACAATATCAGATTTGAGTTTCAGGACACAGAGCCGGAGCCTGTTGAAGGGCTTATGTGCCCAGTCTGCGGTGGACAGATACTAAAGACTGCCTTTGGCTACAGGTGCGAGCATTATGACCGGGAAAATCCTTTTGGATGTAGCA
>URLU01000034.1 GCA_900548765.1 uncultured Lachnobacterium sp. | reverse complement strand
AGAGCCATGAACAGACCTACAATGCTTATTGGCGGTGGATATGATAAGCAGTCAGAGTATGATGAGTGGATAGAAGCCTTTGACGGTAAAGTAAAGGAACTTGTACTTATAGGTCAGACAGCAGACAAGATTGCTGACTGTGCCCACAGGCATGGCTTTAACAATACAATTAAATTTGAAAAGTTTGAGGATGCCATAAATTACTGCTATGACCATGCAGTGAGCGGGGACGCAGTTTTGCTCTCACCGGCATGCGCAAGCTGGGGAATGTTTCCAAATTACGAAGAAAGAGGAAGAATATTTAAGGATATCGTTCGTAATTTAAAGGAGTAATATTGGTGAATAGAGAAGGACAAAGAGAAAAACCAAGGGAGAAGAAAAAGAAAATTGCATATTTCGATTATAATCTGTTATTTCTTATAATCTTTTTGTTAAGCTTCGGACTTGTCATGCTTTACAGCTCAAGCGCCTACATCTCTGCCAATAAATATGGTGATGATGCTTATTATCTGAAGAGACAGCTCAGGAATATAGGACTGGGAGCCGTGATGATGTTTATCATGGCAAAGATAGACTACAGAATATGGAAAAAGTTTGGCACACTGGCATATTTTGGTTCATTTGTGCTGTGTATACTGGTATTTATGCCGGGAATCGGTTCAAGCTCACATGGTTCATCCAGATGGATTGACTTAGGACCGGTTTCCTTCCAGCCATCGGAGGTGGCAAAGCTTGGAATCATTATTTTCCTTGCAGCTCTTATAGAAAAAGTGCCAAGGCAGATGGGAGATTGGAAGACCCTGGCAAAAATATTTGCCATGACCATACCGCTGCTTGGAATAGTAGCCTACAGTAACTTAAGTACCGCAGTAATTATATTTGGCATTATAGCCTGTATGCTCTTTGTGGCAAGTCCTAAGTATTCACATTTTGTGATTCTGGGACTGCTGGGGGTGGCATTTATAGTATTTTTCATACTGTTTGCCGGCTACAGAGGAAACCGAGTTAAGGCATGGCTTCACCCTGAGACAGCGGGAGACAGCGGCTATCAGACCATGATGGGGCTGTATGCCATAGGTTCCGGCGGACTCTTTGGCAAGGGGCTGGGAGAGAGCCTTCAGAAGCTTGGAAATGTGCCGGAATCCCAGAATGATATGATTTTTACTATTATATGTGAAGAACTGGGACTGTTTGGCGCAATATGTCTCATTCTCTTATTTGTACTGCTTATATGGAGAATGATGGTGATTGCCAACAACTCACAGGATTTGTATGGTTCACTGCTGGTTGTAGGTGTTATGGCACAGGTTGCAATTCAGGCGATTTTAAATATAGCGGTTGTTACCAATACAATTCCTAATACAGGTGTAATTCTTCCATTTGTCAGTTATGGTGGAACTTCAATAATATTCCTGATGGCAGAGATGGGATTGGTGCTCAGCGTGTCAAGGGGAATCAAACTGGAAAGCATAGAGTAATAAAATGATTAGAGAACAGAGAAAAAGAAAAAAGAGAAGACATTTTATCCTTAAGGCCATTCTTATAATAGCAATCATACTTGGAATTCTGTTTGCTGTGGCGTTTAAGCTTTTTACGGTGAAGAATGTGGTGGTTGAAGGCAATGTGCTTTACGACTCGGAATCCATCCAGAAGGTAGTCTTAAATGATGAATACTCCTGGAATTCCCTGTATGTATTTTTGAAATATAAATTTATAGACACGGATGAGATACCCTTTGTAGACACCATGGAAGTCACTCTGGATAATCCTCATACATTGCATATTTCTGTCTATGAAAAGGGCATGATGGGATATGTGTATATCCCTGATATCAACGAAAATGCTTATTTTGACAAGGATGGAATCGTGGTTGAGACATCATCCAATATCATAGCTGATGTGCCCCAGATTGATGGAATATCCTGCGATGAGGTAGTCCTGTATGAGAAGCTGCCCATTAAATCATCTGATTTAAAGAATATTTTGTCGCTGACACAGGCACTAAAGCGCAAGGATTTGGTACCTGATAAAATAACCTACGGGGTGGACAATGCTCCCGTGCTCACCTATGGCAGCATATCAGTGCTTATAGGCGATACGGACCTGCTGACCAAGAAGGTGGAGCGGCTCGCAACCATAATGCCAGACCTCTCAGGAATGGGTGGAACACTACATTTAGAGGATTGGAATGAAGAAAATACAAATATTGTGTTTCAAAAGAATGAATAATGCAAAAAAATCATAATTTTGTGTTGATTATTTGCAGGAAAAAATATATTATAGACTATATGAGATTTTGATAAGAATGCATTTATATAAATTTGGGAAAGAAACAGGAGGAAATACCTTTGCTTGAGATTAGAACAACAGAAGCAGATGCTAGCGCAAAGATTATTGTAATAGGAGTCGGCGGTGCTGGTAACAATGCAGTAAATAGAATGATTGATGAGAATATTGGTGGAGTCGAGTTTATCGGCATCAACACAGATAAACAGGCTTTACAGCTTTGTAAGGCACCACAGCTTATCCAGATCGGTGAGAAGCTTACAAAAGGACTTGGTGCCGGAGCACAGCCTGAAATCGGTGCAAAGGCAGCAGAAGAGAGCGCAGAGGAATTATCAGCAGCCATCAAGGGAGCTGATATGGTATTCGTTACATGCGGAATGGGTGGTGGAACCGGAACAGGTGCAGCACCTGTAGTTGCCAAACTCGCAAAGGAACAGGGAATCCTCACTGTAGGAGTAGTTACAAAGCCATTCAAGTTTGAAGCAAAACAGAGAATGATTAATGCTGTTTCAGGTATTGACAGACTTAAAGAGAATGTTGATACTCTTATTGTCATCCCTAATGACAAGCTTCTTGAGATTGTAGATCGTCGTACTACTATGCCGGATGCACTCAAAAAGGCAGATGAAGTATTACAGCAGGCAGTACAGGGAATTACAGACCTTATTAACTTACCAGCACTTATTAACCTTGACTTTGCAGATGTACAGACTGTTATGAAGGACAAGGGAATGGCTCATATCGGTATTGGTAATGCCAAGGGTGATGAGAAAGCAATCGAGGCAGTTAAGCTCGCAGTTGCATCTCCACTTCTTGAGACAACAATCAACGGAGCTTCACATGTAATCATCAATATTTCGGGAGATATTTCCCTTATGGATGCCAATGACGCTGCAAGCTATGTACAGGATTTGGCAGGAGATGATGCAAATATCATTTTCGGTGCTAAGTATGACGAGACAATGACGGATGAGGCTACAATCACAGTTATTGCTACAGGTCTTGAGAGCGGCAAACCAAGCGCAGCAAGCGTTGCATCTTCAATGGCAAGCAGAATGACATACCCTGCACAGCAGCAGACCAGGACAGCTGCAACAACAAATGGACTGCATTCAACAAGCACTGCAGGCGTTTTGAATTCGACAGCAGCTACAACAGCTGGTTTACATACAGGCGTAGGTGCTTCAACAACAACTACTGCACCTAGAAACGGATTCACTGGTATTCAGAAGCCAGCACAGCCTACAAGCAATGTAAAACCAGTTGAGATTAACATTCCTGATTTCTTAAAGAACTCAAGAAAATAATCATAGTCAGATATGGACACATACAGAACCTGCCACTGGCAGGTTCTGTATTTATATTTTGTAAACATTTTTGTCGTCATGTTCTGTCAAAATATTCCATCGCTCATTGATATTATCATTCGTATAATATATGGAAGTGAGGTGGAAAATATCTATGCATTTTATCTCGATACATATTTTCTAAACTGTTTTTTTGCTAATCTCGTAATCTATATTCTTACCTGTAAGCTTTCCAAAATATACATATCAGGTCATTTGAAAAGAATAGCAGCTGTTACACTTGGAAGCAGTATCTGCCAGGTGATTGCGCTGCTTGTCCTGCCAGAATTCTGGATGTATAAGGCTGTAAGTGCCCTTGTGATAATTCCGGTCTTTAATTATATTTTAAGCAGAAACAAGGCACAGGCTTCTGGCATCAGGCTTTATCTTTTGAGCCTTATTGTGACTTTTATAGTGGGCGGTGTAGTCTATGCCCTGCCGGAAATAAATGGCATATATATCGCAGTGGCGGTTATTATAGGTTATCTGCTGATAGCATATCTGGGCAGACAGCGGGTAAAACTCAAAAATATTTATGAAGTCAGAATCAATGATGGTGACTGGATTCCTGCCCTCTATGATTCAGGAAACAGGCTGTCGGACAAAACAGATGGAAGAGGAATAAGCATAATATCAGGCGAGCTGCTAGAGGGCATATCCTGCAGCTATCAGGGAGATATAGGCTATGAGACAATAAACGACAGGAATGGAAGGATTAGGGTGTATGAGGTTCAGAATATGACTATTAAAGAAGGCAGAAAGGAAAGAAAACTGGGTAAATCCTTATTGGCTGTCTCAGAAAAATGTTTTGAAAATAAAATGTATAAGATAATATTGAATGAAAATGTTTTTGGCGATTAAAGAGAAATGGTTACTTTTCGCAAGAAAAATCAGACAGCAATTTGATGATATGGATGAGGTTTTTTACATAGGAGGCGGGGATGTTCTGCCACCACCCCTTGAGAAGGGACAGGAAAATATGTGCATAATTGCCCTGTCCAGTAAAAACAGCAGTGACAGCAAGTACACCCGTGATGAAGCAAGAGAACAGCTTATATCCCATAATCTAAGGCTTGTTGTCTATCTTGCAAAGAAGTTTGAAAACACAGGCGTTGGAGTGGAGGATTTGATTTCTATAGGGGCTATAGGGCTTATAAAAGGAATCAATACCTTTGACCCGGATAAGAACATAAAGCTTGCGACCTACGCGTCCAGATGCATAGAAAATGAAATCCTCATGTATTTAAGGCGCAACAATAAGACGAAGCTTGAGGTGTCCTTTGATGAACCTCTCAACATGGACTGGGATGGCAACGAGCTGCTTTTATCAGATATTATGGGAACAGATGAAGATGTCATCTACAGGGATATTGAGACAGAGGTGGAAGTGGAGCTCTTAAGGCTTGCCATGGAAAAACTGGATGTGAGGGAGCGTAAGCTGATAGAATTAAGGTATGGAATTAACAGGAAAAGCGATAAGGAGCTGACCCAGAAGGAGGTGGCAGACCTGCTGGGAATTTCCCAATCTTATATCTCCAGATTGGAGAAAAAAATTATGAATAAACTAAAAAAAGAAATACAAAAGCACTACTAATATGCTAAAATATAATTAAATAAAAAGCATAGGAGATGATAGTATGGTATTGGAGTTTTTGGGGGCTGACAGAGAGGTTACCGGCAGCTGTCACTATGTGAAATTTGGTGATACACATGTGCTGGTGGACTGTGGTATGGAGCAGGGACCGGACTTGTATGTTAACCAGTCTATTCCGGTTAATGCGTCATTGGTTGATTATGTGTTTGTAACCCATGCACACATTGACCATTCGGGTTTATTACCTTTGTTGTATAATCATGGATTCAGGGGGAAGATTTTTGCAACAAAGGCTACTACAGACTTGTGTAGCATTATGCTCAAGGATTCAGCTCATATTCAGGAGTTTGAAGCAGAGTGGAGAAACCGTAAGGCGAGACGAGCAGGCAGGCCCGAGATAACGCCAATGTATGATGTTAATGATGCGATTGGGGTTATGGAGCATTTCATACCATGTGACTACAATGACGTGATAAATGTCACAGAGGGTCTAAAGGTCAGGTTCGTGGACGCGGGACACCTCTTAGGCTCATCATCAATTGAGATGTGGGTTACAGAGGAGGGGGAGACCAGGAAGCTTCTGTTTTCAGGTGATATAGGAAATGGTAACAGACCGCTTATCAAGAATCCGGTATATGTGGATGATGCGGACTATGTCATCATGGAGTCCACATACGGCAACAGACTGCATGAGACACCGCCTGATTACGCAGTGGAGCTGGCAAAGATTATTAATATGACCTTTACCAAAGGTGGCAATCTGGTCATACCAGCCTTTTCAGTAGGCAGAACACAGGAGATGCTGTATTTTATCAGGAGAATAAAAACAGAGGGTTTGTTGCCTGAATATCCAAGCTTTGATGTATATGTAGACAGCCCGCTGGCAGTTGAGGCGACAAATATATTTAACGAGAATGTCAGTGACTGCTTCAATGATGATGCACTTGAGCTTATAAGGCAGGGCATCAATCCGATTAGATTTGAGGGCTTAAAGGTATCTATCACATCTGACGATTCAAAGATGATTAACTTTGACTCGAAGCCAAAGGTAATCCTTTCGGCATCAGGTATGTGTGAAGCCGGAAGAATCAGGCATCACTTAAAGCATAACCTGTGGCGGGCAGATTCAACAGTCCTGTTTGTTGGTTATCAGGTACCGGGAACACTGGGCTATAACCTTTTAAACGGAGCGAGCAAGGTAAGGCTATTTGGCGAGGAAATTGAGGTCAAGGCAAATATAGTAAACCTGCCTGGCATAAGCGGTCATGCAGACATGAATAACCTGACCAAGTGGATCAGTGCTTTAAAGACAGCTCCTAAGAAGGTCTTTGTAGTCCATGGTGATGAGAGTGCGGCAGTAAGCTTTGCAGGTCACATCAAAGAGGAATTAGGCTATGATGCATATGCACCATACAGTGGAGATGCATATGATTTAATCACTGGACAGTGCATACAGGAGGGCAGCAGAGAGCTTGTTGAGAAGAAGACCAAGACCGGCAGCTTCAAGGCGGCATCAACAGTCTTTGACAGGCTTATTATCGCTGGAGAGAGACTTATGTCTGTTATCAAAAAGTGTCAGGGCATGGCGAACAAAGATCTGGCAAAATTTGCAGACCAGATCAATGCTCTGTGTGATAAATGGGATAGATAATGTAAAATTCTGTGTCGCTATTTTAAATACTGATACATGCTTTTGAGTGCGTTTTTTTCGAGGCGTGAGACCTGGGCTTGGGAGATGTGGATTTCCTCCGCAACCTCAATCTGGGTTTTCCCCTCAAAAAAACGCAGTTTTATTATCTGCTCATCCCTGTCATCAAGAGTGTTAAGCGCGGCTTCAAGTGCCAGATTTTTAACCCAGTTTTCCTCTTTATTTTTCTTGTCAGATATCTGGTCCATGACATATAAGGTGTCACCGCCATCGCTGTATACAGGGTCGAAAAGTGAGAGGGGAGTCTGTATTGCATCCAGAGCATAGAGGATATCCTGCTTTGGTATACCACAATCCTCTGACACTTCATCAATAGTGGGCTCGCGCAGAGTCTCGCGGGAGAGCAGTTCTCTCGAATGAATAGCCTTGTAGGCAGTGTCTCTTAGGGAGCGGGGAATCCGGTAAGCACTGTTGTCGCGCAGAAAACGCCTGATTTCGCCAATTATCATAGGAACAGCATATGTGGAAAACTTAACACCTACATTAGGGTTGAAATTGTCAATTGACTTGATTAAGCCGATGCAGCCAATCTGAAACAAATCATCTGGGTTTTCATTGTGATTTGAGAAACGCTTGATGATGGAGAGAACCAGCCGCAGATTACCCTTTATATATTTATCCCTTGCTTCCATATCACCATTTTTTATCAGAACAAATAACTCATCCTTTTCCTCATCTTTAAGCATAGGAAGCTTTGAGGTGTTCACACCACATATCTCTACCTTGTATCCTGCCATGATTAAATCCTCCTTTTGAATAACGAAGTTTTCTGTATTGTAATTAAGTATGTCCTTAAAAAGTAAATATAAACTTGCTATTTTAAAATTAACTGTTACAATTGATATTGTTTGTCGTGCCGGCATATTTTTGCAATATGTACAAAAATGAGAGATAAATACAATATACAAGAGAGAGCATATATGAATAAGACAGTATTTAGAAATTCCCTGTTACTTATGCTTGCAGCTACAATATGGGGAACAGCATTTGTAGCCCAGAGCGTAGGAATGGATTATGTGGGACCATATACATTTAATGCAATTAGAAATTTTATAGGCTGTATAGTTTTGCTTCCGTTTATATTCTGGATGGATAAAAAAGATAAGAAGCCGTATGGCAATGATGGTGATGAGAATCCGGATATGCTTGCTGATAAAAATGTAAAGGCAGATAAAGGAATATGCAAAAAGATAGATAAAAAACTCATAATAGGCGGGATATGCACAGGCACAGCCCTCTGCATAGCAAGCAATCTGCAACAGTATGGTATAATGTATACATCTGTTGGAAAGTCAGGCTTTATCACAGCACTTTATATAGTACTGGTGCCTGTATTTGGACTTGTGATTGGTCACAGGCAGTCGGGCAGAATGTGGATAGCTATAGCCATAGCGGTAGTGGGCATGTACTTCCTCTGCATGACGGCAGGGAACTTTGCTTTACAGATAGGCGATATAATACTGCTTTTGTGTGCGGCATCTTTTGCAGTACAAATTCTGCTTATAGATTATTTTTCTGCTCTTGTAAATCCAGTGAAGCTGGCATGGTGTCAGTTTTTTGTATGTGGTATTTTATCTTCAATACCTATGTTTATCTTAGAGCATCCGACACTTTCAGGCATTATGGGGGGCTGGACATCTATACTGTATGCAGGAGCTCTGTCAACGGGAGTTGCCTATACTATACAGGTGGTTGCTCAAAGAGGAATGAATCCTGCGATTGCGTCCTTGATAATGAGTCTTGAATCCGTTATTTCAGTTATTGCCGGCTGGCTGCTTCTGAACCAGCATTTAAGCTGCAGAGAGCTGATGGGCTGCCTGCTGATGTTTGCTGCGATTATAATAGTTCAGCTTCCAGAAAAACGTGAGGCTTGTAAAAACTAAAACTGGAAAAATATAAAAAGCTGGTCAAGTGCTCTAAATTCTTGACTATGGCAGGTGGAGTATGTTATATTTTATAACTGGAGCTAAAACACAGGCTTCACAGAATATACACGTCAGTTCGAGACCTTCCTGACGTAAAATAAAACTAAAGGAGAAACTTAATATGAGAAACAAAAAGGTATTACTAATCACCCAGGCTGCAGTTATTGCTGCGATTTATGTTGTGCTTACAATGTTTATCAATGCTTTTAACCTTGCAAGCGGAAACATTCAGGTTAGAATTTCGGAGGCACTCTGTATACTTCCGTTTTTTACACCTGCGGCTGTGCCGGGACTCTGGATTGGATGTCTGCTGGCGAATCTTCTGACAGGAGCTACAATCTATGACATAGTTTTTGGAAGCCTTGCAACACTGATTGGAGCAATCGGTACATATCTTCTTAGAAAGCACAAATTCTTATGTACACTGCCACCAGTTATCGCAAATGCAATTATCATTCCATTGGTACTTAGATTTGGATATGGACTTGTATTTATGTGGCATGATAAGGACTGGTCATTACCATTCTATGCGCTGACAGTGGGAGCGGGAGAGGTAATCTCGATATGTGTACTTGGTACAATACTTTTAAATGTGCTGAATAAATATCGTAATATTATATTTAAGCAGGATGATTTGGCTTAGTAAATATGAAGGAGCATCTTAAAAGGAGCATCTTAATTAGATGCTCCTTTTGTTTTATCTTAGTAACTCTTATTGAAAACTCGTAGCTCCATCTCTCAACCGGCTCTCAATATATTCCATAATATACACATTATCCTCCGGCATCTGGCATCCAACAATATAGACTCCATCATGGTCAGAACAACGTATTATCTTACCCTCCAGCACATTGCGCGATGCAAGAGCAAAATTATCAATTTTAATAGTCAGCGACTCACCCTTTGCATTGGTAAAGACTGGCGCGCTTGAAGTGAAAGCAAAGCCGTTTGCACTGATATTATCAAGCTGACCGGAATAGCTCTCACCGGAATTGGTCATTGTGATTGTACATGTATTGCTGGCATCAATTCGTGGATACTTACGTCTGTTATTGATACGAGGGCGTCCACTGATTAAGATACTGTATACACATTCGTGGCTTGTGTCAGGCTGGATAATTGCAGTTTTCCAGCAGTAGAGTACATTGTCCACAACAACCTGGATTTCACAGTTAGTCTTTTCGTTAATTGATATATGGTCGTTTGTTCTGACAATAAGACCTGTATCATTTGTCTCTATCAGCTCACCATGGTAAGACTTTGCAGAATCCTTGAGGGTAATGGTGACCTTCATGCCGGCTTCTACATCCTCAATTCCCATAAAGCCGCCCAGACCAAGCTCACACATAAGACTCTCAATAACTGATTCAATTGAGTCGATATTTGAAGCACTTTCCTCATACTTGCTGAGCATACGCTTGCTGGTCTCGTCAGAGTCATCTATACAGTTGGTCATATGGTCAACAATCTCAGATACCAGTTCCATATTTTTTACGAGCTTGGAATTTGATGTCTCAACCTCACGCATTGCAGAATCAATATTCTGAATATGGTCGCCAAGCTGGGAAGAATCATCATTAATTTTGTTTACATTTTCACCTGTCTGACTGACCTTCTCCCTAGTCTGCTGGATTAATTCCAGAGTCTGCTCGATAGAAGCGGTCATCTTTGCAGATGTATCCTCAAGACGAATCAGAGCATCCTGAATCTGTCCAGATGACTCGCTTGTCTCAGCACTAAGTGTACGGATTTCCTCAGCAACTACAGCAAAGCCCTTGCCGGCTTCACCAGCCCTTGCAGCCTCGATGGATGCGTTTAAGGCGAGGAGATTTGTCTGGCTTGATATGCTGTCTATGGTGCTGGTCTGCTGTTTTACCATTTCAAACTCGTTTTTAAAGTCATGCAGGATAGAATCTACTTCTGTTGAAAGTCTGGACATAAGCTGGGTGGTCTCAACCAGACTATCCAAATCAGAAGAGCTGCTCTGGGCATGGACACCGGATTCCCGGGTAAGCTCTACCATTTCCTCAATCATGGCTGCAACATGCTGTACCTGATCATTGATGTCTGTGGTCATATCCATAGAAGAAGAGGTGCAGTCCTGCAGGCTGGAATTATTATCTGTCAGTTCATTCATGCCAAGCATGACAACATCTGCACCATGTTTGTTTTCTGAAGCCAGCTCACGGACAACAGTTATGCCATCAAGGACAGTGTTGCTTGCACCTTTTACTTTTTCTACCGTTGTGACAACTCGGTTCAAGTCTGACTTGATGCTGTCCGTCATGGCTCCATCAGATTCGTTCAGGTGCTGGATTGAGCGGACATATGCTATATAACACAGAATAATGCAGGCAATCTGTAACTGATAGTTCTTCATATCTGATGCTGAGGTGTATCCCTGCATATAATGAATTATACAATTGAAAATTATCATGAGGGTATTGGCGATACCACAGTATTTCATGAATTTTTTATCCTTATACAATACCAGAAGGCTTGTTACAGGCAGGATATATGTAAAGGCTATTGGTGATTCTGTAGTACAGATTACAAACAGATAGAAAATACCATAGCCGATTGATAAATCATAGCGGTATAAATCATTGTCTGCTCCCTTAACCTTCATGAATATCTGACCCGATGCAAATGGTATCCAGCATAAGAGCAGAAATATTACATAAAATTTCGGGTTATACAGTCCATTGGCAACGTCTGAGCCATAATTTGCGGTGAGCAAAATTGAAAAGACCAGCCAGATATTGCGGGCTATTTTGTTAGCTTTTGCTTTAAATATGTTCGCATCATATTCCATAGTGATTCTCCTTTGTGCTTCATAATATGAATTTTACACTTATGTATTATTTTAGTGAAAAATGTCCTGGCTTGCAATAGTACATTTACGATTTGTGTTTGATATATGGTTTTTTCTGTGTTAGAATTAGAAACAGATTATTTAGGAGGCAAGTTATAATGCAAAAACTGATTGATTTAATATCAGAAAAGGTAACTGCTGCATTCGTCGATGCAGGATATGATGAGAAATACGGAAAAGTTACACTGTCCAACAGACCTGATTTATGTGAATATCAGTGTAATGGTGCCATGGCGGCTGCAAAGGAGTATAGGTGTGCACCATTTATGATTTCTGACAAAATCGCAGAGGCTTTAACAGGGGACGAACTGTTTGAGTCTGTAGAATCTGTTAAGCCAGGCTTTCTTAATATAAAGATTGATAGCAGATATCTAGCCAGATTCCTCAATGAGATGATGGCTGATGATGGCAGATATGGCTGTGAAAAAGCCAAAAATCCAAAGACAATCGTTATTGATTATGGTGGACCAAATGTTGCCAAGCCTCTCCATGTAGGGCATCTTCGTTCTGCTGTTATCGGTGAGAGTGTAAAGAGAATCTGCAGATATATGGGACATAATGTAATCGGTGATGTACATCTGGGAGACTGGGGACTACAGATGGGACTTATTATAACAGAGCTTAAGCTGCGTAAGCCGGAGCTTTGCTATTTTGATGAGTCCTATGAGGGAGAGTACCCTGAGGAAGCACCATTTACAATCTCAGAGCTTGAGGAAATCTATCCTTGTGCCAGCGGTAAGTCAAAGGTGGATGAAGCTTACAAGGCAGAGGCTTTAAATGCTACAAAGGAGCTTCAGTCCGGAAGAAGAGGATATCAGGCCATGCTTGCACATATCATGAATGTGTCAGTGACAGATTTAAAGAGAAACTATGAGAATCTTGATGTGCATTTTGACATCTGGAAGGGAGAGTCAGATGCCCAGCCATTCGTACCGGATATGGTTCAGATGATGAAGGACAAGGGCTTTGCATATATGAGCGAGGGTGCACTGGTAGTAGATGTAAAAGAGGAGTCTGACACCAAGGAAGTACCACCATGTATCATCCTTAAGTCTGATGGAGCGTCATTATACAGCACTACAGACCTTGCAACTCTTGTTATGAGAATGAAGGAGAATAATCCAGATGCAGTGATTTACTGCGCTGACCAGCGTCAGTCAATGCACTTTACACAGGTATTCCGCTGCGCCAGAAAGACTGGAATTGTGCCGGATACAACAGACCTCAGATATATAGGTTTTGGTACAATGAACGGTAAAGACGGCAAGCCATTTAAGACAAGAGATGGTGGAGTAATGCGTCTTGAGTATCTCCTCAAGGAAATCAATGATGAGATGCTTTCAAAAATCAAGGAGAATCAGAAAGAAAAGGAAAACCTTGATATAGACGAGGAAGAGGCAAAGCAGACAGCAAAGACTATTGCACTTGCTGCAATCAAGTATGGAGACTTGTCAAACCAGGCAAGCAAGGATTATGTATTTGACCTTGAGAGATTTATTTCCTTTGAGGGAAATACGGGACCATATATCCTGTATACAATTGTTCGTATTAAGTCTATCCTTGCCAAGTATCAGGCGAAGGGAGGCAGCTTAGATGAGGTTAAGTCTGCAATAGTTCCGGCTGAGACAGCAGGGCAGAAGGATTTGATGTTAGCCCTTGCCAAGTTTAATGCCACAATTGAAAATGCGTATGAGGAGCTGGCACCACACAAGATTTGTGCATATATTTATGAGCTCGCAAATGCGTTTAATGGTTTTTATCATGATACAAAGATTCTGTCTGAAGAGAATAAGGAGCTTCAGAAGTCATATATTGCGACTCTTGTGCTTACTAAGTCTGTTTTAGAGGCTTGTATTGACATGCTGGGATTTTCAGCACCGGAGCGTATGTAATTTGTTGGAATAAATAAATAGACAAGTCATATATATAAGTCATAGGCAGTAATTGCCTATGGCTTTTTTCTTTATAGATTGCTGATATAAGAACCATAGTGTGTGAATGGATAGTGTGCTTAGGCAGTCGGTTATTTTTACCGGGTTACGGGTATAAGATTTTCTAAGCACACTATCCAAACTACAGTTGTTTAGTTGCTTTTGTCAGCATTATAAAAGTGTAAAGCTATATATAAAAAGCCAAAGGTGGGAGAACAAATCGTGGGTATAGAAAATTATCTACCAAGAAGCATGAATGTGACTAAAGAACAGGCAGATAAGCTTGAGGAAATACGAGTCAGGATAAACAGACCAATTGAGTTAATCACAGGTGATGCTATTACTTTTGGCGAGAAAAAAGTCACAGGAGATGAGATGGAGGAGCTTCTTAATTACCTGACCGACTATTCCTGGTTTAATCTGGCGTCACAAATCAGGCAGGGATTTTTTACAGTCAGGGGCGGTCACAGAGTAGGTATTGTGGGAAGGGCTGGTATATATGATGAGAGGATTGAGAGCATCAATGATATAAGTGGTGTGAATATCAGGGTTGCGCATGAATACAAGAACTGCGCCAGAGAGATTATGCCTTATATCAGGAGGGCTGATGATATTTATGACACACTTTTTGTCTCACCGCCGGGGGTGGGTAAAACTACATATCTCAGGGATGCTATAAGGATTATTGCCAGTGGCTGTGATGGCAGCAGAGCGATGAAGGTGGCAGTGGTGGATGAGAGGTCGGAGATTGCTGCCTGCTACAGGGGAGTGCCACAAAATGATTTGGGGGGCAGATGTGATGTGCTGGACAACTGTCCTAAGGCAAAGGGAATGAGGATTCTTCTTAGGTCTATGTCTCCACAGATTATAGCAGTTGATGAGCTGGGGGGAACTGAGGACGAGAGGGCAGTTGAACTGTCGAGAAAATCAGGAGTCAGGATTCTGGGCACAATTCATGCGAAGGAGTTTAAAGAGCTTGATGATAAGGGGATGACTTATCTGGCAGACAGATTTGTTTTTCTGAAAAAGGGAGAGCATGGTGAGCGTTCCTTTTCTGTCTGCGATAACAGGGGGAATATGGTTTGTTAAAGCTGTTTGGTAGTGCTTTTATCATAATGGGCTGTGGTGGAGTGGCTTATTCAGGAATCCGGGGATGTAGGACAAGGATAGAGCTGCTCACGGCTTTGGAGAGACTCTTGCAAAAGGGGATATATATTTTACTGGGACAGCAGCAGAATACTATTATCTTTTTGAAAAATGTAAGCTGCGGGAATAAGGGGCTGGAGGGAGAGCTGTTCAGGATGGGGGAGGCGTTGGAAAAGCATTTGTATCCAAATGGGGATATGGCATGGAGAAAAGGCCCCGCAGACTTTTTGGAAAAATATGGTTTTCGTCATGAGGACTTGGAAATTATAAAGGGGTGTGGTGCTGCCTTTTTTGAAAAAAGCTCAGATGAGATAAGGGCAGGACTTCAAAACAATTTAGAACTTATGGAGCTTATAAAGGAGTACGAGCTTAAGCAGCAGAGAGACATCAGGAAAGTGTGGCTTCCAGTGAGCATTATGGGGGGAATTGCATGTGCATTAGTGTTTGCCTGAACGATGCACCAAAGGAAAGACGAGGGTAATAATGGAAGTAGGTATCATATTTAAAATTGCGGCAATAGGAATTATTATCACGGTGTTAGGTCAGGTGCTAAAACACAGTGGGAGGGATGAACAGGCATTTTTGCTAAGTCTGGCAGGACTTATAATCGTACTGTTCTGGATTGTACCTTATA
>URLU01000033.1 GCA_900548765.1 uncultured Lachnobacterium sp. | reverse complement strand
ATTTCCGTGTAGATACTGTAAAGCATGTTGACAGCACAACATGGGCAGCACTTAAGAATTCTACAACAGAAGTAAATCCATCCTTCAAGATGATTGGAGAATATTATGGCGCAGGATATGCATCAAATGGTAGTACCTTAGGTACTGGTCAGATGGATGCAGACCTTGATTTCGATTTTAATGACCAGGCAACAAGCTTTGTAAGTGGCAATATTTCTTCTGTAGAGAAATTCCTTTCTGCAAGAAATTCAGCACTTAATAACACATACATGACAGGTCAGTTCTTAAGCAGTCATGATGAAGATGGATTTAAGGCTGCTTTAATGAACGGAAAAGGCTATACCGAGGATGAGGCAACAGCAGCAGCGTTAGTTGCAGCTACCTTACAGCTTACTGCAAAGGGTATTCCGGTTATCTACTATGGTGAGGAAGTTGGCTTGAGTGGATTAAATAATTATCCATATCAGACTAATAGATATGACATGGATTTCTCACTGGCAACAGAGGACAATGTGACATATCAGCATTACAAGACCATGCTTTCAATCCGTAACGCATATACAGATGTATTTGCAAGAGGAAGCAGAACATCAATTCTTTCATCAGATGAAGGTGGCTATGATGTAATCGTAAGAAGCTATGGTGATACTACATTATATGTAGGAATGAATATCAAAGAAAAAGCCACTGAGGTTACTATTCCAGTAAGCGCAGAGGCAGGAAGCAAGATGAAGAACCTTTATGATGGAAAAGAGTATACTGTATCAGCAGACAAGACTGTAACAGTAAGCATTCCAGCAGCAAAGGATGGCGGTACAGTAGTACTTAACGCAGTTAAGACTGCAATTATACCGGATGATAACAACAACGGAAACAGTGGTATAAACCTTAACATCACAGTAGATGGTTCAGACTTCACAGAAGTAGTTAACACTATTAACGCTGTATCAGATGGAACAACTGTTATCGTAAATGTAAATGGAACAACAGTTATTCCGGAGGATGTCTTCAACAGCATGTCTGGCAAGGATGTAAATGTAGTATTCAAGGTTGGCGAAAATGCTACATGGGTTGTCAAAGGCAAAGATATTAAGAACAAGCTGTCAAAGGCAATAGACCTTGGTGTAACTCTTGGAAAGAGTGACATCCCATCTGACAAGATTAAGGCACTTGCAGGAGATAATGCTTTTATTGAATTATCTCTGGCACATGATGGAGAGTTTGGATTTACTGCTACATTAAGACTTTATGTTGGCACACAGTACAATGGTAAATATGCAAATCTTTACTATTATAATGAAAAGACAGGAAGCCTTGAGTATGTAAAGGCAGTTAAAGTAAATGCAGATGGAGCAGTAGAGTACGAGTTCGTACATGCTTCTGATTATGTAATTGTAATGAGCAATGCAGACATGAAACCAGCAGACGCTGCACCAGCAACACCAACTGCTAATCCAACACCAGCAGACCAGAAGGGTTCATCTGTAGCAACAGGTGATAAGACACCAATCGCACAGACTGCTGCAATCTTAATCATTGGAGGCTGCGTATTGTTTGTAGCTTATAGAAGACGTAAGAGAGTATAGTATATAAAATAATATATAATTAATCTCCTCCACCCCATGAGAGAATATCATGCCTGGCATGGTGTTCCTCATGGGGCTTTCTTATGCCCCAAAAAGCCTGATAATTTTCAAATATAACCCCCCATGGGGCTTGTGGTCAGACCACAGACATGTTATCGTTTTATCTGCACTAAGAATTTAATGGAGGTAAATATGAAAAAGAGGTTAACAGCACTGCTTTTAGCAGCAACACTTGCTTTTGGACTTATGGGATGTGGAAAGGGAGCCACCGATGCAGGTTCAGAGACAGGAAGCACAATAAGCACAGGAAACACAATCGTGTATGGTTCAAATGACTACACGAGAATCAATCCTGCCATGGACGAGCATGGAGAAATCAATGCACTTATTTTTGATGGCCTGACAGACCATGATGGAAACAATCAGGTCATTCCAAGACTGGCAAAGAACTGGGATTATGACGAAGATACATACACTTATACTTTTTATCTGGAAGAAAATGTGAAATGGCATGACGGAGAGCCTTTTACAGCGAATGATGTAAAGTTCACAATAGAAGCAATTATGGATCCTGACAATGAGTCGGAAAATGCACCAAACTATGAGGATGTGGAGAGCATAGATGTGATTGATGATTACACAATTTCATTTAAGCTGTCTGCTCCAAATGTGGCATTTCTTGACTATATGACAATGGCAGTTCTGCCAGCGCATTTATTAGAGGGCGAGGATATGCAGGAGTCTGACTTTTTCAGAAATCCAGTGGGAACCGGTCCTTATAAATTGAAGCAGTGGGATGACGGACAGCAGATTGTCCTTGAGAAAAATGAGGACTATTTTGCAGGGGCAGCAAACATTGACACCATCGTATTTAAGATTGTGAGTGATGACAATGCCAAGGCCTTGCAGCTTAAGTCAGGAGAGCTTAATCTGGCACAGGTTACACCAAAGGATGCTGTTACATTTGAGGATGATGGAACCCACACTGTATATCAGATGAACACTTCTGATTACAGGGGCATACTTTACAATTTTGCCAATGAATACTGGCAGAAAAATGCAGATCTGATTCCTGCGGTTAACTACTGCATTGACAGACAGGCTATCGTGGATGCGGTACTCTTGGGCAAGGGTCAGGTGGCTTACAGTCCATTGCAGAAGAATAAGTACAACTGCGAGGACGTGGAGAAATATGACTTTGATCTGGACAAAGCCGCAGAAGCCTTTGAGGCTGCAGGCTGTGAAAAGGATGAGGAGGGCTACTGGTGCAGAAATGGTGAGAGAATAGGCTTCACCATCAATGCTTCACCGGATGACCAGGTGAGAATTGACATGGCTCAGATTGCTGCCCAGCAGCTCAATGAGGCTGGACTGGATGTGAAGGCAGATGTACCGGCTGAGGGCATAGACTGGGGCGGTCAGGAATGCTGCATCATAGGCTGGGGCTCACCATACGACGCTGATGACCACACCTACAAGGTGTTTGGTACGGATAAGGGAGCCAACTACTCATCATACTCTAATGAGAAGGTGGACGAGTACTTAAAGGCTGCCAGAGAGACAGATGATGAAGACGAGAGAATGGAGTACTATGCCATGTTCCAGAAGGAGCTGGCAGAGCATCCGGCATATACATTTTTCTGCTATATTGATGCTATGTATGTAGCGGACAATAGTATCAAGGGCATTGACCAGAATACAGTCCTTGGACACCACGGTGTAGGCATATTCTGGAATGTGTGCGACTGGACAATTGAGTAGACATGATAGGGATATAGTGAATGCAGAAAATCTGCCACTGGCAGCCTTTTTGCATACTTTGGTATCAATAAAAAGAGGCTTGTTTATAGCCTCTTTTTACCAGTGATAAGTGAGATAAAAATGAATTTGTTAACTATAAATAATTTATCAGTAGAAGTAGGTGCAAAAAACGAGCGGGTCAAGGCAGTGAGAAATGTGTCATTTACCCTAGAAGAGGGTGAAGTCCTCGCCATAGTCGGAGAGTCCGGCTGTGGCAAGAGCCTGCTATGTAAAAGTCTCATGGGACTTCTGCCTAAAAATGGCAGGATTACATCCGGCTCTATATTTTTTGAGGAAAATGATATCACAAAATACACAGAAAGCCAGATGAAGAACCTTAGAAGGACGGCTTTTTCAATGATTTTTCAGGATCCGCTTACAGCCCTTGACCCAACCTATACCATTGGTGCCCAGATTGCAGAGGCAGTCAGAATCAATGATAGAAAGCTTGGAAAAAAACAGGTACAGGATAGGGTTGTAGAGCTGATGGAGCTGGTTGGAATAGAGGATGCGGTCAACAGACAAAAGTTGTACCCTTACAACTTTTCAGGAGGCATGAGGCAGAGGAGCGTCATGGCTATTGCCCTGGCATCAAATCCAAGAGTACTTCTGGCGGATGAACCTACTACAGCCTTAGATGTGACCATACAGGCACAGATTCTGGACCTGCTCAGGGATATTCAAAAGAAGCTTAATACCTCAACCATACTGGTGTCTCACGATTTGGGAGTGGTAGCCAGAGCAGCGGACAGGGTTGCCATCATGTATGCAGGTAAAATCGTAGAAATTGGTACAGCAGAGGATATATTTTATGACCCAAGGCACCCATACACCTGGGGGCTTATGCAGTCGCTTCCTGCTTTTTCCAGGGGGAAGGACAGGCTGTATACAATACCGGGCATGCCGCCATCACTGATTAATCCCCCTAAGGGGGATGCCTTTGCCGAGCGCAACCAGTACGCACTTGCAATTGATTATGAGAAGGAACCACCTATGTATCAGGTGTCAGATACCCATTATGCAGCTACATGGCTTATGGATGAGAGGGCACCGCACATTCCAAATCCTGTGAAAGGAATCAGATAATGTCAGAAAATATTCTGGAGGCAGACCACCTCACACATTATTTTAAGATAAATAAGAAAATAAAAATTAAGGCTCTTGATGATGTATCCTTTCAAATCAGAAAGAATGAAATCTTTGGCATAGTGGGAGAATCAGGCTCAGGCAAGTCAACTCTTGCCAGATGTCTTATGAATATCTATGAGCCCAGTGCCGGAAGCATACGCTTTGAGGGCATTGAGACCCTGAACAAAGCAGAGTTTAAGGCAAATAAGAAGCTCCTGCAGACCCAGAGGCAGATTATCTTTCAGGACTCTGCTTCAAGCCTGAACCAGAGAATGAAAACTGTTGATATAATAAGCGAGCCTCTTAAAATCAATCATATAACGACTGCCAGAAAAACTGCCAGGGAAGAGGCAAGGTTTCAACTGGAGACAGTGGGCTTAGACGACAGCTTTATGGACAGGTATCCTTCCCAGATGTCCGGGGGGCAGCGTCAGAGGGTGGCTATAGCCAGAGCTCTGACCACGGAGCCGGACTTACTCATAGCAGATGAGCCGGTTGCCTCTTTAGATGTGTCCATACAGGCACAGATTATCAATCTCTTTAAGCATCTGAAGGATGAACATGGATTTTCGATTCTCTTTATAGCCCATGATTTGGCTATGGTGGAGTTCTTGTGCGACAGGGTGGCTGTCATGTATCACGGCAGGATTGTGGAAATTGCAGATACCAAGGAGCTCTACGCTAATCCCCTGCATCCATATACAAAGATGCTTTTATCTGCAATTCCACTTCCAGACCCCATTGCGGAGCGGAAGAGAGTCCATCCCGACTATTCACATATGAATTTTGATACCAGTGGAGAGCTGGTTGAGGTAAAGACAGGGCACTTTGTCGTTATGAATCCTGAGAAGCAGATGGAGGCAGAGACGGCCGGGGACTTAAAGTGATGTACAGCTGGAGGCAAAAAAAGTAACATGAATAAGGCTTTATATTATATAAAAAAATTTGTGATTTTTCTTACAAGCATATTTGTTCTGTCAATTTCTGTGTTTTTCATGTCAAGGCTGACACCGACAGACCCTTTGCAGTCCTACTATGGAGAGAGGACGGAGAAGATGTCTGTGGAGGAAAAGGACAGGGCACGAGAGAGGCTTGGACTCAATGAACCCATAATCCTGCAGTATGGCAGGTGGGTAGAAAACGCCCTTGAGGGTGATTTTGGTATCTCATATAAGTACAAGCAGGACGTGTTGCAAATTATAGACAGCAGAATAGGAAATACACTGTTACTGGGTGGAACCGGCTTTGTGCTTACCTTTGCCGGAGCTATCCTTCTTGGCATACTCTGCGCCCTGCACGAGGACAGCCTGTTGGATAAAATCATATCCTCCATAGGCACAATCACAAGCTGCATACCGGAGTTCTGGTTTTCTTTGGTGCTTATTCTGATTTTTAGTGTCATCCTGCACTGGCTGCCAAGCAGTGGTGCCTGCAGTATTGGCATGGAATCAGATATACCGGACAGAATAAGACACCTGATACTGCCTCTTATTGTGGTAGTTTTCGGGCATCTCTGGTACTACGCATATATGATACGAAACAAGCTCCTGGAGGAAATACGCTCTGACTATGTGCTGCTTTTTAAGTCAATTGGAGTAGGAAAGAGGAGAATCCTTGTCAGACACTGTCTTAAGAACATAATGCCGACCATTATAAGCATTATGGCTATTTCCGTGCCCCATATCGTAGGTGGAACCTATATTGTGGAGACTGTCTTTTCCTATCCGGGAATTGGCATGCTCTCCTATGAGAGTGCCAGATATGGGGACTACAATATGCTTATGGTATTGTGTATGCTAACAGGAGTGGTTGTCATATTCTGTAACATGATAGGTCAGATAATAAATGAGAGAATTGATCCGAGAATCAAGGCAAATGAGGTGACAGAAAAATCGGAGGTACTGTATCGTGGATAGGGCTGATGAATTTCAGATAGTAGGACTTAAAAAGGCTGAAAAGCCAGTCTATACAGCAAAAAAAACGGAGAGCAGGCTGCCATATGCTTCATTTGTGATTTTAGGAATCATAGCAGCAGGCTGTATGTTCTATGATGTTTTTTCCGGCAGGGACCCTTCCTACATGAATCTTATGAGCTATTCCAAGGCACCCTGCAGAGAGTTCTGGTTTGGAACTGACAATCTGGGCAGGGATATTTTTGCCTGTATATGGAGCGGTGGTAAAGTATCTATTTTTATCGGAGTGCTCTCAACGCTTATATCCACTGTCATAGCTATAGTCTATGGCTCAGTCAGCGGTCTGGCTTCTGATTTGGTGGACACTGTAATGATGAGAATTACGGAGATTATTCTGAGTGTGCCATCCCTTCTGGTCGTTATTTTCCTGCAGGCGGTACTTGGACAGGCAAATGTTTTTTCTATTGCTTTTATCATAGGAATCACAAGCTGGTGCAGCATTGCAAAGATTGTAAGGACGGAGGTCAGGCAGCTCAGAAAGAGTGAGTATGTGGTGGCTTCCCGGTGCATGGGAGGCGGCTTTATACATATCCTCATGAGACATCTGGGACCAAATTTCATATCCTCTATCATGTTTATGGTGGTTATGAACATCAGGTCTGCCATTGTCACCGAGTCTACACTAAGCTTTATGGGGATGGGACTGCCGCTTGACGTCATATCCTGGGGAAGCCTTTTGTCCCTGGCAAATAATGCTCTTATGACCAGGTCCTGGTGGATTATCCTGATTCCGGGAGCTTTCCTGATTACTCTCTTAGTGTGTCTTACAAATATCGGCAGCTGGCTTAGAAAGTCAGTAAACAAGAAGGATAGTAATATCTAACTGACAATATGTGGATTTTTATTGATAATATATCTGTAATATGGTAGCGTCAATATATATAATAATATATTTAGCAAAACAGCTTAAAAGCTGTGACGCAAAGCTATAGGAAATTCCACAGAAACAGAAGGAGGATTACAGATGCCTGACTACACACTATACGCCATTACCGACCGTCAATGGCTTACCCCCGGCGAAACTCTGGCAAATGCTGTAGAAAAAGCAATCCGGGGAGGTGCCACCATAATCCAGTTAAGAGAAAAGACACTGGCAGGCGCAGCTCTCGAGGCAGAAGCCCTGAGTGTCCAAAAGGTATGCCGTAAATACAATGTCCCATTCATCATAAATGATGATGTGGAACTGGCAAAAAGGATAGACGCAGACGGTGTCCATGTCGGACAGGATGACATGGAGCTGTCAGAAGCGAGAGCAATACTTGGAGAGGATAAAATCATAGGTGTTACAGCAAAGACCATAGAGCTTGCCAGAAAAGCCATGGAGGGCGGAGCATCCTATCTGGGCAGCGGTGCAGTCTTTGGAAGCACCACAAAGACCGATGCCAGACCCATGACACTGGATATGTTCCAGTCAATTTGTGAAAGTGTTAACATACCGGTTGTTGCAATCGGAGGTATTGACGAGACAAACATAGATAAGCTTCGTGGCAGAAAGATGTCAGGCTTTGCAGTTGTCAGCGCGATTTTTGCAAAGGATGATATCAAGGCAGCGGCAGAGCAGCTGTCTGGGCTGGCTCATGATTTACTCAGGATAGATGCCACAACAAATGTCACAACAGATTTATAAGATTGACAGATAATATCAATTAAAACAGAGGAGAAGATGATGAACACAGCATTAACAATAGCTGGAAGCGATTCCAGCGGAGGTGCCGGCATTCAGGCAGACTTAAAGACCATGCTTGCAAACCATGTGTACGGCATGAGTGCCATCACCGCATTGACAGCCCAGAATACTACAGGGGTGACAGATATTATGGAGGTCACACCGGAGTTTTTGGCAGAGCAGCTTGACAGCATATTTACTGATATCAAACCGGATGCGGTAAAAACAGGAATGGTTTCATCCTCACAGCTTATTGATATCATAGCGGATAAGCTCAGGGAATATAAAGCAGTAAATATTGTCGTAGACCCTGTGATGGTTGCAACAAGCGGGGCAAAGCTGATATGTGATGATGCAATGGAGACCTTAAAGAAAAAATTACTTACACTTGCAACTGTGATAACTCCGAATATCCCGGAGGGAGAAGTCCTGGCCGGCATGAAAATCACATCAAAAGAGGATATGGTTACAGCAGCAGAGAAAATCAGCAATACATATGGCTGCAGTGTCTTGTTAAAGGGCGGTCATTCCTTAAATGACGCAAATGACCTCCTGGTGGAGCAGGGAAAGGAGCCTGTCTGGTTTATGGGTAGAAGAATTGCCAATACCAACACCCACGGAACCGGCTGCACCTTATCAAGTGCCATAGCTTCAAATCTTGCCAAGGGCAAAAGCCTTGAAGAGGCAGTAAAAGGTGCTAAAAATTATATCTCAGGAGCTCTTGCAGCAGGGCTTGATCTGGGCAAAGGCTCTGGACCTATGGACCATGGATTTGATATTGCAGGGGATTACTAATGTAGAATCTGCTGGCAGAAAATCTAATAATTTTAAGAATAATTAGCTTAAAAGTACTAGATTTGTAGAAATAAGAGTGTTATAATTTTTCCTATAATTCAATCGTTGAATTAAAGTAAAGGAGAGATCGTATGACACTTACAGAAAAACACATGCTGGAAAAGAACAAAAAGGGATTTACAGTAGGAATGGTAATCCTTGTTTTTACAATCATACTGGTTGCTTTGGGACTTTACTCGGGGCTTAATGTAACTACTGTCGTTTTGAGACTATTGTATGCAATTGTATTGACAGGAATCTATGCAGTTTTATTTAAAAAATATCAGACTGATATCAGGTTCGTAGAGATTGGTTCTATTGTCCTGATTTTGAATTACATAGGTCTGATTCTATTTACACCAAACATATACATGTATGCACTGGTATATCCAATTATATTGCTTGTAATGATGTATAACGACTTAAAAGCCATGGTAACTGCTGCTATAGCAGCCCTTGTGGCAAATATAATATTTATGGTGAGAATGCTTTCTGTAAATACATCAGAGGCTGTTATGGGACTTGTATTCACAGCATTTTTTGCACTTGTGGCTGTTACAATTGTTAAAATGCAGACTATGCAGAGCGATGAACTGACAAATGATATAACAGACAAGGCAGCGGCCCAGATGGAGCTTGCCGGCAGGATTCAGAAGACCAGCGACAGTGTAACAGAAAACATGGACACAGCCTACAATACTGCAGAGGGGCTGACACAGAAGTTAGATGGAACTATCGAAGCCTTCACACAGATTTCAGAGGCAGTCAGAACTGTTGCAGAAAGCATTTCCGGCCAGACTGCAATGACTCAGGAATTGGCACAGTCTCTGGAGAATATCTCGGCAAAGACCCAGCAGATGTTAGCTGCTTCTACAGAGACTATACAGCAGGTTAATGAAGGAAATACATATGTTGGCAATCTTGAGGGACAGGCTCAGGATGTCAGCAATATAAATAATGAGACTGTTGCACTGACAGGCGAGTTACAGCATGATGCAGAGGCGGTTAAGGATATTCTTTCTACAATTTTGAGCATATCCTCGCAGACTAACCTGCTTGCTTTAAATGCCAGCATTGAAGCAGCCAGGGCAGGAGAGGCAGGAAAGGGCTTTGCGGTTGTTGCGGACGAGATTCGTTCTCTTTCTGAGCAGACCAAGAACAGTGCAGAGGAGATTGGAAGCACAATCAATGTACTGCTCAATACAATTACTAAGACCAGTGATAATATTACAAAGACAATTGAGACTGTAAACAAACAGAATGAGCTGATTGCTGAAACCGGTGAGAAGTTTAAGGCTATATACAGTTCTTCAAATGAGCTGTCCAGTCAGATTACAGAGATTACAGATGAAATCCAGCTCTGCGTGGAGGCTAACAGCAATGTGGTTGACAGCATTTCTGCTATATCGGCTACATCAGAGGAGCTTTCGGCAAGCAGCGAGAGCAGCTTACAGACCTCACTGGAATGTAAACAGAATATGCATGATATGAATGACATACTTCACACAATCCATGATATAACAAGTGCATAAAGTAAAACTACACTAACCGCTGTCTGTTACTTGGACAGCGGTTAATTGGCGTAATAATGCATAGATAAAACCTGCCAGCTGCAGGTTCGGGAGTATATGGAGACATGCATGTATGAAGATTAAAATTTGTGGAATTACAAGAGAAAACGAAGTGGAATTATTGAATGAGCTGCATGTGGATTATGCCGGCTTCGTCCTCTTTTTTGAAAAAAGCAAGAGAAATATGGACTTAAACAGGGCAGTTGAATTAAAGAACAGGCTCAAAAGCACCAGGTCAGTGGCAGTTGTGGTAGAGCCCACACTGGAGCAGGCAAGGCTGATAGAAGAGGCGGGCTTTGATGTATTGCAGGTTCATGGGAAGTTGATGGAGGATATAGAAGAGCAATGTGATATCACTATCTGGAAAGCAGTAAATGTGAAAAACGATGATGGTGAGGTACATAACAGTCAGCTGGAGACATTTTTAAAGGATGACAGAATATCAGCGATTGTGATGGATGCAGCAGATGCCGGAAGCGGCGAGACCTTTGACTGGAATGTGCTCTTAAACGAGGATTTTGGAGCAAAGGACTTTGTCTTAGCAGGAGGTCTTAACCCTATAAATGTGGGGGCAGCAATACTGAAACTGAATCCTGATGTGGTGGATGTGAGTTCAGGAGTCGAGTATACAGATAAGACTATAATGGGGAAAGATGCCCGAAAAGTAATTGAATTTGTAGAAAATACTCGAAATGCATTGCGGTAGTGACATAATATGGTATAATTTGTATAGGTGTATTTGTGCGATACTATATCTGGGGGAATTATGGATAAGACACATTTTATGGATTTTTATAAGAGAATA
This sequence comes from uncultured Lachnobacterium sp., assembly GCA_900548765.1. GTDB lineage: Bacteria > Bacillota > Clostridia > Lachnospirales > Lachnospiraceae > Roseburia. Next base: position 4,249 of record URLU01000033.1, on the reverse strand, counting down.
GGCAGTGATGTCTCTGTTATTGTAGATACAGAGGAACACCAGTACAAGGGTAAAATCACTGAGATTATAGAGAAAGACAGTTGTTTTTTGCTGGAAGAGAACAGACCCTATGGAGCCATATTTGCTATTAAGTGGGATGACATTACCCATATAGAGCCTGATGTGAATGATGTACCAAAGGAGTATATTGAGGGAGTACAGAAATAGCTTACGAGAATTACGGGGGATGTATGGATAAATATAGATTTTTTGAGTTCATATTTGATAATGCGCTTGAGATGTATATAATACATGATAAAAACTGTAAGATTGTATTCGCAAACAGGAATGCAGAAGATGAGCTGGGATATGATGACAGATTAAGAGGCATTGATGTGTTTTCTATTTTCCAATTTAATACATCTATTTCAGAGTCAGGACTGGCAGATGAGCTGGTTTATGACGGGGTAGAGCGTGAAATGATGGTCTACAGGAAGAATTTTACCTGCTTCAGAGCCAGTGTAAAGGCAATCACTGTGGATGATGAGGCAAGCCCCTTTATAATAATAATCAGAAATATTTCAGGCAGGTATTCTCTTGAGAAGACGATTGAGAACGTCAAAGAAGAGGCGGAAGCAAATGCCAGGGTGAAATCAGAGTTTGTGGCAAATGTCACCCATGAGCTCCGCACACCGGTAAATGGCATATTGGGCAATACCAGGATTCTGCTGGAGAGAGAAAAAGAGCCTGATAATTTAAAAATATTACATATGATAGAGCATGGCTGTAATGAGATGAACAATCTGATTAACAGCATACTTGATTTTTCAAAGCTGGATGCTGGCAAGTTTGTGCTAGAAAACAGAGAGTTTGAGTTCAGAAGCATGATTGACTATATCAGGTCAACCCATATGCCTAAAATCACAGAAAAGGGACTTAGGTTTTTCGTCACAGTTTCACCGGATATACCGGAGAGAATCATAGGTGATGAGCTGAGAATTGGACAGATATTAAACAATCTCCTCTCCAACGCCTGCAAGTTTACCCATGTGGGCAAGGTGTCTCTTGAGGTTTTAAAGACAGCTCAGGAAAAGAACCGCATGGAACTCTTTTTCATGGTGGTTGATACAGGAATAGGCATTGACAAGGCTGACACAGACAAGCTGTTTAAGAGTTTTTCACAGGTGGATGCTTCAGTCTCAAGAAAATACGGCGGCACAGGGCTTGGACTTAATATCTCAAAGCAGTTAGTTGAGCTTATGGGCGGCAATATATCTGTGGACAGTGAAATTAACAAGGGTACTATGTTTTCATTTTCAATCTGGGTAGACATTCCAGAGGATGAACAGGAGGAAAATCCTGTTATAAATATCCGTACATCAAAGCATTTATCAGATATGATGGGCACAGACGCAGCTGAGCTGCAGAAATATGGAACAACTGCCAATCTGGACGAGCTTAACGCGGTTATGACCAAGCTTGTACTTTGTCTGGAAATGAACAACTGGGAAAAGGCAGAGGGCTTTACAGATACAATCAAGAGGCTCACAGCGGAGGCTCCTAAGGAGATAAAGACTTCAGCATTAAGGCTTAAGATGGCGGTGCAGAAGGAAGACTATGATAAATCAATGGAATCCTACGAGCAGCTAAAATCTTACTTATAGAGTGTGAAATTGGAAATGATAGAAGAGAACAGAAGCAAAGAACAAAAAATGATAATGATTGTGGATGATGTGGAGGCAAACAGAGTAGTCCTCAAAAACATCATCGCAGAAATCGGACATAGACCGGTCCTTGCTGAGAATGGGGTGCAGGCACTTAAGATGATGGAGAGAATCAGGCCTCATCTGCTGCTGCTTGACATAGCAATGCCTGAGATGGACGGATATGAGCTGTGCCAGATAATGAAGGGCAGACCGGAGACCAGAGATATCCCGATTATATTTATTTCTGCATTTGACAAGCCGGATGATGTAATCAGGGGATTTGAGCTGGGAGGAGAGGATTATATCACCAAGCCTTTTATCAAAGAGGTGGTACAGGCGCGGGTAAGTGTACATCTTAAGCTTGCAGACGTCAACAACAATCTGCAGAATGTCAATCGTCAGCTTGCTGCATCGGTTCAGGAGCAGCTTAAGCAGATGGAAGAAGAAAAGAAAAATGTGCTTTATGCACTGGCCAATATAGCAAGGGAAAATGGAGACTATGATGAGCAGCATATGGAGAGGATGTCTTATAACTGTAAGCTTTTAGCACAGGCTATGCAGCTGTCACCTAGTTTTGAGGACAAAATCTCCGATGATTTCATAGAGTCCATAGAGCTTGCAGCTCCCTTGTGTGATATCGGAAATGTAGCGGTTCCGATTGAAATCCTTCAGAAAAAGGGCAGGCTCACCACAGAGGAAATGAGCAAGGTAAAGCTTCATACCACTATCGGAGCCAAAATTTTAACCGACATAAAATCTGAGGGTGATTACAATGATTTTATCCAGATGTCCATAGATATAGCCAGGAGCCATCATGAGCACTGGGATGGAACCGGATATCCTGAGGGGCTGAATGGCAGTGAGATACCACTCTCTGCACAGATAGTCAGCATTGTTGCTTCATACTGTTCTCTTACAGAAAAGAGAATGTTCAGAAAAGCTTTTGAAAAAGAGGCTGCAATAGAAATTCTTGAAAATACTGCTGGCAGGGATTATAACGAAGAGATATTCAGTATATGCAAGAGGATATACAGACAGTTCCATTAAATATTTTATAGATTAGGGTAATGCAATGACAGATGAGGAATTTTTAAGGATAAGCATGTTTCTTAAAAGTAAATATGGCATTGATATGTCTAATAAGAAGAGCATCATGCAGGGCAGGCTTGATAATTTTGTCAGGCTTCATGGATATGACACTTATACTCAGTTTATGGATGCCCTGCAAAGTGATATAACGGGCGGCATGGAGAAGAAGCTGGTGGATCTGCTTTCCACAAACCATACCTACTTCATGAGGGAGACAGAGCATTTTGACTATCTGAAAAATGCTGTCCTGCCGGAGCTTAAGCGGACAGAGGCTGTGAGTAAGGACTTACATATCTGGTGTGCAGCTTCATCCTCAGGAGAGGAAGCCTATACGCTTGCCATGATACTTATGGATTTTTTTGGATTGGAGCATAATGACTGGGATACACAGGTGCTCGCAACGGATATATCAGATGATGTCTTAAGAAAAGCCATAGCTGGCAGATATTCTGCCGAGCAGATAGAAGCCCTTCCGGATAACTGGAAAAGGCGGTATTTCAGGGCTGTGAATGGCACAGACAATTATGTTGTGACCAATGAGCTTAAGGCAGAGGTCTTATTCAGAAAATTTAACCTCATGGATGTATTTCCATTCAGAAAACCGATGCATGTGGTTTTTATGAGAAATGTGCTCATTTATTTTGATACACCGACCAGGCAGAAGGTGTTAAAAAAGGTCTATGATGCTTTGCTGCCGGGAGGCTACCTGTTTATAGGCAGGACAGAGACCCTGGACAGAGATATGGTTCCATTTAAGCTTGTGGGGCCTGCAATATATAGAAAGTAATTAATTAGAGGAAAGACTATGCGGCAAATAAAAGTTTTAGTTGTCGAGGATTCTCTGGTATTCAGGGAACTATTAGTGACAAATCTCAATAAGGATCCTGCAATACAGGTGGTTGCAACTGCAACAGATCCTTATGAGGCGAGAGATAAAATAATAGAGTATAAACCGGATGTGATGACCCTGGATATTGAGCTTCCAAGGATGAGCGGGCTTGAGTTTCTACGGAAGCTCATGCCACAGTATCCGATGCCGGTCATCGTGCTGAGTGCACTGAGTGAAAAGGTATTTGATGCCATGCAGGCGGGGGCTGTTGATTTCGTAGCCAAGCCGCAGGCAGCAAACAAAAAGGATTTGGAAAATCTTCTGGAAAATGAACTTCCAGTTAAGATAAAGGTTGCTTCTACAGCAAAAATAAGCAGAATCAAGCATTCTGTAGATACAATTGATTTTAGAAATAACCGTAGGGACGATAAAAAGACCATAATTGCAATCGGAGCCTCCACAGGAGGCACGGAGGCAATTGCAACTGTCATAAAGGAATTTCCGGCAGATATACCAGGAACGGTTATTGTCCAGCACATGCCGGCGGGATTTACAGAAATGTATGCCAAGAGACTGGATGACCAATGCAGGTGTCGTGTAAAGGAAGCAGAAAACGGAGATATAGTCACTCAGGGACTTGTCCTGC
>URLU01000032.1 GCA_900548765.1 uncultured Lachnobacterium sp. | reverse complement strand
TCTTTCCACAATAAAATGAGACTCTATGATGTCCCCATCCTGAAGCACATTGTCAGACACCAGTACTCCATCCTTTTTTAGCAGCCTCAGCACATCCGACATAAAATTAATATACTGTCCCTTTGCAGCGTCCATAAAAATCATGTCAAAAGGCTCTTCCAAAGTCTTTAGCACCTCTGTGGCATCCCCCTCCAAAAGAGTAATCTGGTCTGATTTTCCGGCTCTTTCAAAGTTTTGCTTTGCTATAGGTATTCTCTTATCATAATTTTCTATGGTAACAATTTTGCATCCCTCTGGCGCATATTCTGCCATTAAAATTGCTGAAAAACCAACCGCAGTTCCCACCTCAAGAACGCGCATTGGTTTTTGCACTGTAAGCAAAAGCTTCAAAAAGCTCTGCATATCCTTACGGATTATAGGCACATAGCTTTCCAAAGCCTCCCTCTCAATCTGGTCAAGAACAGCTGTATTTCCCTTGTCTAAGGAATTGATGTATGTCACCAGTCTCTCATCTACTATCATTAATTTGTTACTCCGCTTCCGTTTCCAGCTCTGCCTCTGTTCCTACAGGAGCAAGCCCTTCGGTTGATTCCTCAAGCTGGGTGCTGTTTTCAGTGTCTTCCTCTGTGCTGTCCGCCTCACCAGCCATAACTACTATCATTTCCTTTGGAGTCATTGACGTGTTTAAGGTGTACACGCCGGTCTTTATCTTTTTAGAATATGCAGACAACTTAAGCTGTATCTGAAACAGGCTGGCATCCCTGACAAGTCCCTTTGCCTCAAGCTCTTCTCCAAGCTTCTTTGCACTCATGCCATCAGTCACCTGAATGTCCACGTCTTTTCCCGGTGCCTTATCAATAGCGGTCTCCGTAAAGACACGATAGCCAAAATCATATGCTGTCTTACTGATTCTCACTCCTGCATACACAATGAGAAGTATAACCATTATTGTAAAAGCTACTTTAATAAATTTAAACAAAGCCTTGTTGAACTGCATTCTACTCTCCTATACTTCCATAATAATAGGCATTATCATTGGACGTCTCTTTGTCTCTCTCCAGACAAACTCACCTAATGAATCTTTGATTTCGTTCTTGATTTTGCCCCAGTCTGTAATGTTTCTGTCCATGCATTTTTCCATAGCTGCATCTAAAACAGTCTTAGCCTCATCCATAAGGCTCTCTGAATTTCTCACATATACAAAGCCTCTTGATACAATATCCGGTCCTGCCAGTACCTGACCTGAACCGCTCTCAAGTGTCATAACAACAATGATTATTCCATCCTCTGCAAGCTTCTGTCTGTCTCTCAATACGATGTTTCCTACATCGCCGACACCGAGACCATCCACCATTATGTTGCCTACAGGGACTCTGCCTGTAACTTCTGCTCCGTTCTCGTCTATCTCAAGCACATCACCTGATGAAAGAAGCTTTATGTGCTCTGTATCATAACCCAGCTCCTCTGCAATCTTTGCCTGAGCAACCAGGTGCTTGTACTCTCCATGCACCGGAATAGAGTATTTTGGATTAACAAGCTGGTATATAAGCTTTATATCCTCCTGGCAGGCATGTCCTGAAACATGCACATCCTGGAATATAACATCTGCCCCCTTCATCATAAGCTCATTTATGATTCCTGTTACAGACTTTTCATTTCCCGGTATAGGATTTGAGCTGAATACTATGCAGTCATTTGGCTTTATGGCAACCTTTCTGTGGGTTCCATTTGCCATTCTTGAAAGTGCTGCCATGGACTCTCCCTGACTGCCTGTTGTGATAATAACAGTCTGTTCATCCGGATAGCTCTTTAATATATCAACATCAATCAAAATATTATCCGGCAGGGTAAGATAGCCGAGCTCAGAAGCAATAGATATGATGTTTACCATGCTTCGTCCCTCAATTGCAACCTTACGACCGAATTTTTCTGCTGAATTAATAATCTGCTGTACTCGGTCCACATTAGACGCGAATGTAGCAATGATAATTCTCTGGCTCTTGTGGTCAGAGAAAATATTATCCAGTGCCTTTCCTACTGATTTCTCAGACTGTGTGAAGCCAGCCCTCTCAGCGTTTGTACTGTCACATAAGAGTGCAAGCACACCCTTCTTACCAATCTCGCCAAATCTCTGTAAATCAATTGGATCTCCAAATACAGGTGTGTAATCCACCTTAAAATCTCCTGTATGAACCACAATTCCTGCCGGAGAATAAATTGCAAGTGCTGCAGCATCCTGAATACTGTGGTTAGTCTTAATGAACTCAACCCTGAAGCATCCAAGGTTAATATGCTGGCCATACTTTACCACCTTGCGCTTTACTTTCTTTAACATATCATGTTCTTCAAGCTTGTGCTCAATTATTCCTATTGTCAGCTTTGTTGCATAAATTGGCACATTGATGTCCTTGAGTACATAAGGGATTGCTCCGATATGATCCTCATGACCATGGGTGATAAAAAATCCCTTTACCTTGTCGATGTTATCCTTTAAATAGGTCACATCCGGGATTACCAAGTCTATTCCAAGCATATCGTCCTCTGGAAATGATAAACCGCAATCCACAACAATAATACTGTCTTCGTACTCAAAGGCAGTAATATTCATTCCAATCTGCTCTAATCCGCCTAAAGGAATGATTTTTAGCTTACTCGTATTCTGTTTTTCTTTTTTCAAAATATTACCTCCAATTATTTTTTCACGTTCACATTAGTACTCTAATGCTGTCTCTTCGTCTGTGAGCTCAGAGAATATTTTAGCAAGTGCAGAAAATTCTACATCATCTTCAACCATTTGATAAACTACCTCTTCATCATCAGTGCTTATTTCTTTTAATATATATGCTTCACAGTCTCCGTCTTCTTCACCTTCGGAAACTAAAAGATATCTGATTCCATTGAGCTGTGTCTCTTCCTCCACAGCAAACTCCACTACTTCCTGTGTATCTGGGTCTGTAAATTTAATCTTTTCCATCTATTTATGATTCTCCTGAATTACGCAAAAAATCAAGGTATCCCTGCAGAATGAATATAGCCGCAATCTCATCTACATATTCCTTGCGGTTTTCTCTGCGGATCCCTGTCTCCATCATTGAACGATCTGCGGCAACTGTCGTAAGGCGCTCATCCCACAAAACAACCTCAAGTCCTGTACGTCTCTCAAGCATCTCCTTAAACTCTTTGGTCTTCTCGCAGCGTTCTCCCTCTGTATTGTTCATGTTCTTTGGATAGCCCAGCACGATTTTTTCTACCCCATACTGTTCTATCAGTTCTTCAATCCTGGCAAGTGTCTGGCGCAGCTTTGATGGTGATTTTCTGCGCACAATTTCAACTCCCTGGGCTGTAATCAGCAGCTCATCGCTGACTGCGACACCTACTGTCTTTGAACCAAAATCAAGTCCTAATATTCTCATATTTAGAAATTGTCCTCAATATATGTCTTGAGAACTTCCTCCACTAACTCGTCTCTCTCAACCTTCATTATCAGGCTTCTGGCATTATTATGGCTGGTGATATATGTCGGGTCTCCTGACATAATATATCCAACTATCTGATTGACAGGGTTATAGCCCTTCTCGCTGAGAGCACGATAAACAATCTCCAGAACATCCTTTACCTGAAGCTCCGGTTCTTTTTGTACTGTAAAAAATTGTGTATTATTTATATTCTCCATACGCTCACACCCTTTGTCCTATAATTGTATACGAAATTCTCACAAAATACAACCTATATCTTCTGCATAAGGTAGACTTCATCATTCAAAGGCTTAACTATCCTGCCTGTCACAAGCATATTTTCCACATTTTCTTCTGTTTCTAAAGCCACCTTGACGTATTCCTTTGTATAGCCAACAAAGTAATCCTTTCCATTTATTGTGGTCTTTTCCTCGAACAATACCTCTTTATCCATGCCAAGATAATGTTCTCTGTATTCCTTTGACATCTTATTACCAAGTTCAATAAGGACTGCGCTTCTCTTAGTCTTTATGTCTTCCGGCACCTGATTATCCATGGCTGCGGCTCTGGTTCCCTGTCTCTTTGAATATTTAAAAATATGCATCTCATAAAAATGAATTTTCTGCAAATATTCTTTTGTAATTTCAAACTCTTCCTCTGTCTCAGCCGGAAATCCCACAATCACATCTGTTGTAATGGCAGGATAATCAAAATATTTGCGTAAAAGCTCACAGCTTTTCTCGTATTCCTCAGTGTTATACTGTCTGTTCATGCGCTTTAAGGTGGCATCACAGCCACTCTGCAATGACAGATGGAAATGAGGACAGACCTTTTCAAGCTTTGAAAGCTCGGATGCAAACTCTCCTGTTATAAGCCTTGGCTCAAAAGAACCCAGCCTGATTCTCTCCACACCATCTATCTTGTGGACTTCCTGTATCAGGTGAAGCAGATTGTCGTCACAGTCTATGCCGTAGGAGCTTAAATGGATACCTGTAAGCACAATTTCCTTAAAGCCATTCTGAGCCAGGCGCTTAACCTCTGCCAGCACATTGCCAATGCTCCTGCTTCTCACACGGCCTCTGGCATAAGGAATAATGCAGTAGCTGCAGAACTGGTTACAGCCATCCTGCACCTTGATAAAGGCTCTGGTATGCTCAGCAGTCTTTGACAGATTCATCTCCTCAAACTCCTGTTGGTTATCATTTATATCTATTACAGCATTTTCTGTAAATGAAACCTTATCAGTCTGGTTCTTGTCTGCAATATACCCATCAATAAGCTGCACCAGCTCATGCTTTTTGTTATTTCCGATTATGATGTCGATTGCCAAATCTTTCAGGGCTTCCTTTTCCTTTGTCTGCACATAGCAGCCTGCACCTACGACTATGGAATCCGGATTCATTTTCTTTGCCCGGTGGAGCATCTGTCTTGATTTTCTGTCTGCCATATTGGTAACCGAACAGGTATTTATGACATAGACGTCTGCTTTTTCCGAAAATGGCACTATTTCATAGCCTGCTTCCTCCAACATCTGCTGCATGGCTTCTGTCTCATATGCGTTTACTTTACAGCCTAAATTATGCAATGCTGCTTTTTTCATTATTTTAACTCCTATATCAATTGACTTTTTCAACGAAAACCATTACTATCATCTTATAAAAGTAATTAAGGAGGTTTTCCTATGAAAACAGTACAGATTTCATTAAATTCTATTGGAAAAGTCAAATCATTTGTTAATGCAATCACTCAGTTTGACTTCGATTTTGATTTAATCTCCGGAAGATATGTTATTGATGCAAAATCCATCATGGGAATTTTCAGTTTAGATTTATCTAAGCCTATCGATTTAGCAATACATACCGAGACAAATCTCGATGAGATTATGGAAGTTTTGAAGCCATACATTATTGAGTAATCAAACAATTTCTTTTGCAATCTGAAGACCTGAATTATCAGGTCTTCTTTTTTTATTTTCTACTCTGCATCTACCCTGATATGCTCTGTTGTATCAATTGCAGTCTGCATAAGAGCCTCTATTGTGTCGTCCAGTTTTCGCTCTGACTTTTTTATAAAATTAATATTTGGCTTTGTAACAGGATGCTTGGCTACAAATATTGTACAGCAGTCCTCATATGGCAGGATTGATGTCTCATAGGTATCAATCCTGTTGGAAATATCAATTATATCGTTCTTGTCCATGGCGATAAGCGGACGATATACAGGAAGCTCACATACCTCATTGGTGACAGCAAGCGACTGCATTGTCTGGCTGGCAACCTGGCCTATGCTCTCTCCTGTGATAAGTCCAAGGCACTTTCCTTCATTTGCAAAATGCTCTGCAATCTTCATCATGTATCTGCGCATGATAATGGTAAGCTCGTCATGTGGACACTTCTCATATATTTCAAGCTGGATATCAGTAAAATTAACCACATGCAGATTAATAGGGCCTGAATATCTGGCAACCTTTTTTGCCAGGTCTATAACCTTCTGCTTTGCTCTCTCGCTGGTATATGGTGGTGCGTGGAAATATGTTGCTTCAAGCACAACGCCTCTCTTGGCAATCATATATCCTGCAACAGGACTGTCGATTCCACCTGATAACAGGAGCATAGCCTTGCCGGCAGTTCCCAGAGGCATGCCGCCTGGCCCCTTAAGCTCCTCTGAATATATGTTAATCATAGGTCTTATTTCGATATTGATAAGTACCTCTGGATTGTGCACATCTACCTTTGTCTCAGGGAAAGCCTCAAGCACCTTTTCGCCTACGGCTGCATTAATCTCCATGGAAGTCATTGGATAATTTTTTCTGGCACGTCTGGCATTGACCTTGAAAGTGAAGTTTTTATTCTTGTATACATTGTTGATATGCTCTATGACAGCCTCTGCAAGCTTGTCAAAGCCCTCATCCTCATGCAGTTCAACTGGACAGATTCCGACAATGCCAAAGACTCTCTGAAGAGCTGCTACTGCCTCATCATAGTCATAGTCCCCCTCAGTCTCAACATATACCCGCCCTGATTCTTTTCTTACTTCAAAGCTGCCGTCCACATCCTTTAAAGCATATTTGATATTTTTTACCAGTGCGTCCTCAAAGACATAACGGTTTTTTCCCTTTATGGCAATCTCAGCATATTTAATCAAAAAAGTTCTATACATATTTTCTCCTTATCTGCGTGTGTATTTCTGCAGCTTTGGAACGACATCCTGCATAACTTTGATTGCATAGTCAATTTCCTCAATTGTAGTATCCACACAAAAACTAAATCTTACTGTTGAATCAAGCAGCTCCATTGGCAGGCCAATCGCTTTTAATGTGGCACTGACTGCCGGCTTGTTGGAAGAGCAGGCACTTCCTGCTGACACATATATGTTTTTATCCTCCAGTGTGTGAAGGATAACCTCTGCTCTCACTCCCTGTATGCTCACACTCACAATATGTGGCGCACTGGTCTTATCTGTCAGTCCATTGACTGTGACCCCATCTATCCTGGTCACTTCATTTATAAAATGAGCCTTTAATTTATACATTGCCTCAATCTTGGTGTCAAGGTCTGTATAGATTTCCTCTGCTGCTACGCCAAGCCCCGCTATGGCAGGAACATTTTCTGTACCAGACCTCATGCCCTTCTGCTGTCCACCGCCATAGATAATCGGCTTGATTTTGGTTTTGTCCTTTATATATAAAAATCCACTTCCCTTTGGTCCATGAATCTTGTGACCACTGACTGAAAGCAAATCACAGTTCATATTCTTAGGGCTTATATGCAGCTTGCCATAAGACTGGATGGCGTCCACATGAAAAAGGGTGCTGGGATTAATTTCCTTTATCAGCTTTCCAGCCTCCTCAACCGGCATTACAGTTCCAATCTCATTATTAACCTGCATTATTGAGACAAGTATTGTGTCAGGTCTCATGGCAGTCTTAAGCTCCTCCAGCGATATCCTGCCATCATGGTCTACGCCCAGATAAGTGATTTCAAAGCCATTATCCTCCAGAAACTTCATGGTATTTGCAACAGAAGCGTGCTCAACCTGTGTGGTAATAATGTGTTTACCTGCCCTCTGGTTTGCCATGGCACTTCCAATTATGGCAAGATTATTGGACTCTGTACCGCCCGATGTGAATACAATTTCCTTTTCCTGACATTTAAGTGTCCTGGCAATCTTCTTCTTTGCCTCATTTATATATTTTTCTGCGATAACACCCTTCATGTGCAGGGATGATGGATTACCAAAGTCCTCTGTCAAAAGTAAAACCACCTTATCTGCCGCCGCCTTTGAGCAGCGTGTTGTCGCTGAATTATCCAAATATGCTTCCATCTTTGCTCCTTTAATCCAATCTGTATACAAGCATGGCAAGTGCCGCCATTCCTGCCGTTTCAGTCCTTAAAATCCTTCTGCCAAGGCTTATTCTTTGCATTTCAGGGTTTTCATCAACCATTGCGATTTCCTCTGGTGCAAAGCCTCCCTCCGGACCTACAATTATGCCTATACTCTGCACAGGATTTTCTGCAATGCCATCAATAATCTCTCTGGTTGCCTCCATTCCACGCTCATTCTCGTATGGAACTAAGGTGACATCCAGTTCCTTCGCCATCTCAAGTGCCTGTTTGTATTTTACAGGATGTGAGATTTTAGGAATAATTGTCCTCTTCGACTGCTTAGCTGCACTCTCTGCTATGTTCTGCCAGCGTTCTATCTTCTTATCCGCTTTCTTTTCGTCCAGCTTCATGACACAGTTTTTCATAGCAACAGGTACAACTTCATTTACTCCAAGCTCCACAGCCTTTTGTATGATAAGTTCCATCTTGTCACCCTTTGGCAGACCTTGAAAAAGCACCACCCTGCAAGGCAGCTCTGTGCCTTTTTCATCAACTTCATCAATTACAGCCCACACGTCCTTTTCACTAATCGACTCTATGGTGCAGAAATATGCCCTGCCACTCTCATCACTTATCCTGATTTTAACACCAGGCTTCATGCGGAGTACATGTCCTATATGATTTACATCTGAACCAGCAATCTGAATCTTTCCGTCATATACCTGTTCATCACTGACAAAAAACTGATACATATCCTGTCCTCTGTTATTAATTCTTGCGGGCTGTGATATTAACCCATTCGCCCTGATGATTTATCTCAACAATTTCGAGACCGGCCTTCTCAATAGCCTCTTTTACTTCATTTTCCTTGAAATCAATAATTCCCGAGGTGATAAAATATCCACCCTTTTTAAGCCTGTCCGGAATAACAGGTGCCATAGGAATGATTACATCTGCAAGGATGTTAGCCACAACTACTTCGTAGCACCCAGTGCCCACCTTGTCCTGCAGTTTTCTGTCCGTTATAAGGTTCCCCACATAAAAGCTGCCAAGGCTCTCATCCAAGTGGTTGACTTTCATATTGTCCCTTGTGGAAATCATACAATCTGCATCCAGATCTGTTCCGACCACATGGCTTGCCCCAAGCTTTAAGGCAACAATGGAAAGTATTCCGCTTCCACAGCCCACATCAAGTACGCTTGGATTCTTCCACTCCGGTGTAAAATCTGCATTACCCCTGACATACTTTATAAGCTGTCTGATGCAAAGCTGGGTAGTCTCATGTTTTCCGGTTCCAAAGGATATGCCTGGATCTATCTCTATGACAGGTTTGCCCTCATCTTCCGGCTTAAGTTCTTCCCATGTAGGCTTGATAAGCAAATCCTCAATATAGAAGGAAGAAAAGAAGGTCTTCCAGTTGTTTATCCAGTCCAAATCCTCTGTCTCAGACGAAAGGATTGTACCGCTTCCTATATCCACAGTGTCTCTTAGCTCCTCAAGCTTTTCCTTCACTCTGACAAGGAGCTTCTTCTGCTCCTCCTCTGTCATTCCTGTAGGTGGAAGTATCTCTGTTCCGGTATTTGAAAATGCCTCAGATGCCACATCCTCAAATGCGTCCTTAAACTCATCTGATGCCTCGGAATCCCCTGCCACTTCAATATAGAAGCTTACATGGCTCACCCCATCATCCGGCGGAAGCTCTGGCAGGAAGTCAATAAACATATCCGCCTGTTCCTCCTTAGTGAGAGGAATATTGTCTTCAACCTCTATTCCCTCTATGCCAAGCTCCATGAGCATGCCTGCCAGAAAATCCTCTGCGGCAGTAGTTGTCTCAATTGTGTACTTTTTCCACTTCATATGCCTGTTTCCTCTCTTATTTACACATATCACATACCTATACACATCGCATATCTATACATATCGCACATCTATGCATATCGCACATCTATGCATATCGCACATCTATACACATCACAGGGCAGTCTTACGACTGCCCCAATCATTTTCCAATCTATTTGTTGCGCTCATCATGAAGACGCTTGTAAACATCCGCCTCTGTCATAAATCCCATATCTATGGCATGCTGAACCTGTTCGCATCTTTCCTTTATAACCTTTTCCTCTTTTTCCTTCGCCTGTCTCTCATGCTCATTAAATGCATCTGCCAAGTCTTCAATCAAATTGTTTCTATCCATTTTATCACCCTGCCTAGGAAGCATTTTAACATATATTTTTCAATTTTCCAAGTACCAACAAAACCAATAAAAGGGTAACATACCTTTTAAATATGCTACCCTAAATATCATACATTGCACACAATCTACTATACTCACTGTTAATTTCCTGTACAGTCTCGTTGTCCCCATCCAAATTATCCGGATGATATATCTTTATCAAATCCTTATATCTCTTCTTGATGGACTGTTTGCTGACAACCCCTGAAAAGAACATCTCGCCTCTCACAACATTGTCTGTGTTGGTTGAATATGCGCTCTCATTTTCATATTCACTGACCCTGTTGTAAAAAGCCTTCTGCCTCTCAACATGCTCTTTTTCTGAAGCTAATTTTACCAATTCCTCTTCGAGAATTTTAACCTTCATGTCAAATAAACGCTTTTGTTGTTCAAGGCGTCTGTCCTCTATTGCGACTTTCCTCGAAAATTCCTGTCGTTCTCTTTCTAGCTGGCGTCTCTGTTTGTCTAATTCTCTGCGTTCTTCATTTAACGTCATAGAATAACACCCCATAAACTGTTGTACTTTCATCAACTTGTGCCATTTACTTTTACATAATACAACATTTAGTAGTGCAATTCTATAGGAAATTTAGTCTATAAATCTTCAAAAGTATCCTTTAATTTATCCATGAAACCCTTTTTGCTCTTGCCGGAAGTGCTTGCACCACCTTCCTTTGTAAGAGATCCACCTGATAATTCATCAAACTTCTGTAAGGCTTCCTTTGCTTCCTTTGAGAGTCCTGTAGGTGTCTGCACGATAAGTGTTACATAGTGGTCTCCTCGCACATCCTTATTTCTAAGAGACGGAACACCCTTACCCTTTAATCTGATGCGGGTACCTGTCTGTGTGCCCGGTGCAACTGTGTAGATGATGTCTCCATCAACAGTCTTGATTCTTACGTCTCCACCCAGGGCTGCAATTCCGAATGAAATTGAAGCATTCGAAAAGATATTCATATCCTGTCTCTCGAAATTGGTATTTCTTGATACCATAACCTCTACAAGAAGGTCTCCACGAGGTCCTCCATTGCGTCCCGGCTCACCAAAGTCTCGCACTCTTACACACTGACCATTATCAATTCCTGCCGGAATCTCAACAGTTTTCCTGATCTTCTTTGCAATATATCCTGTACCACGGCAGCTAGAGCATTTCTCCTTAATAACCTGACCTGTTCCCTGACACTCCGGACAAGTCTGGACATTCTGCATCATTCCAAACAATGACTGCTGGGAGAATACAATCTTTCCCTTACCGCCACACTTTGAGCAGGTTTCTTTTGATGTACCCGGCTTTGCGCCTGTTCCTGAACATGTACTGCAAGTGTCTTTATAAGTAAACTCTATTTCCTTGGTGCAGCCAAATACAGCCTCTTCAAAGCTTATGCGTATAGACAGTCTTACATTTGCCCCCTTCTGAGGTCCATTGCTGTTTGACCTTCTGGAACCGCCGAAAATATCTCCGAAAATGTCTCCGAAAATATCTCCCATATCCATGCCAGAGAAATCAAATCCTCCTCCGCCTGCACTTCCATCAAAGGCTGCGTGGCCGAACTGGTCATACTGTCTTCTCTTATCAGGATCACTAAGAACTGCATATGCTTCCTGTGCCTCTTTAAATTTTTCCTCGCACTCCTTATCGCCTGGATGAGCATCTGGATGATATTTCTTTGCCTGCTGCCTGAAGGCTTTCTTTATATCAGCTTCGCTGGCATTCTTTGGCACACCAAGCACTTCATAATAATCTCTTTTTTCTGCCATAACTTTTTCCTTTACACACGAAGCGCAAGGCTAGTCTCCCAGCCTTGCGAATCATTTATTATAATCAATTAAACCTCTTTGAAGTCTGCATCAATCACATCATCATCTGCTGACTGAGCTGTTCCGGCATCCTGTCCGGCACCTGTGAATCCGCTCATGTCTGGGCCTGCTCCTGCTCCTGCTGCTCCCTGAGCTGCCTGAGCCTGCTCATACATCTTAGCAAATACCTTCTGGGCACTTGTTGTAAGCTTCTCCTGAGCTGCCTTTAAGTCTGCAACATCTGAATCTGTAAGTGAATCAGCTTCTGGATGAGCATCAAGGATTGCCTTTACTGCTGCGATATCAGCCTCAACTTCAGCTTTGTCGTTTGCGTCAATCTGCTCTCCAACCTGCTTTAAAGCATCCTCTGTCTGGAATACGAAGCTCTCTGCGTCGTTTCTTGCATCGATTGCTTCTTTTCTCTTCTTATCCTGAGCCTCGAACTCAGCAGCTTCCTTAACTGCCTTATCGATTTCATCATCACTCATAGATGTTCCAGAAGTAATTGTAATGTGCTGCTCTTTGCCTGTTCCAAGGTCTTTTGCAGATACATTTACGATACCATTTGCATCAATATCAAATGTAACCTCAATCTGTGGTACTCCACGACGTGCTGGTGGAATTCCATCAAGTCTGAACTGTCCAAGCGACTTATTGTCACGGGCAAACTGTCTTTCACCCTGTACTACGTTGATATCAACTGCTGTCTGGTTATCTGCTGCTGTAGAGAAAATCTGGCTCTTCTTTGTAGGAATAGTTGTATTTCTCTCAATAAGTCTTGTAGCAACACCACCCATTGTCTCGATAGAAAGTGAAAGTGGAGTTACATCAAGAAGAAGGATTTCTCCTGCTCCCTCGTCTCCGTTGAGCTTTCCACCCTGGATAGAAGCACCGATTGCTACGCACTCGTCTGGGTTAAGAGACTTAGATGGCTCCTTACCTGTAAGCTGTTTAACCTTATCCTGTACTGCTGGGATACGTGTAGAACCACCAACAAGAAGTACCTGACCAAGGTCTGCATTTGTAATTCCAGCGTCTCTCATAGCATTCTGTACTGGGATAGCTGTTCTCTCTACCAGGTCTTTTGTAAGAGCATCAAACTGTGCTCTTGAGAGGTTCATGTCAAAGTGCTTTGGTCCCTCAGCAGTTGCTGTGATGAATGGGAGGTTGATGTTTGTAGTTGTTGCAGATGAAAGCTCTTTCTTTGCCTTCTCAGCAGCTTCTTTAAGTCTCTGAAGAGCCATCTTGTCTGTTGAAAGGTCAACACCCTCAGCCTTCTTAAACTCATCAATCATCCACTGTGTAATCTTGTTGTCGAAGTCATCTCCACCAAGATGTGTATCACCATTTGTAGATAATACCTCGATTACTCCATCACCAATCTCAATGATAGATACATCAAATGTACCACCACCGAGGTCATATACCATAATCTTCTGCTCATGCTCGTTATCAAGTCCATAAGCAAGTGCAGCTGCTGTTGGCTCGTTGATAATTCTCTTTACATCAAGTCCAGCAATCTTACCGGCATCCTTTGTTGCCTGACGCTGTGAGTCGTTGAAGTATGCAGGAACTGTGATAACAGCCTCTGTAACCTTCTCGCCCAGGTAGCTCTCTGCATCAGCTTTAAGCTTCTGGAGAACCATTGCTGAAATCTGCTGTGGGCTGTACTGCTTGTCGTCAATTGCTACCTTGTAGTCCTCACCCATATGTCTCTTGATAGAAGCGATTGTCTTCTCAGCATTTGTAACTGCCTGACGTTTTGCTGGCTCACCAACAAGTCTCTCACCATTCTTTGTAAATGCTACTACAGATGGAGTTGTTCTTGCTCCTTCCTGATTAGCTATAACTGTAGGCTGTCCACCTTCCATAACAGCTACACAGCTGTTAGTTGTTCCTAAATCGATACCAATGATTTTTCCCATTTTTGTTTCCTCCTAATATATTTTAATTCATTATTAACTGATTTATTTACTGTACTACAGATACCATGCTGTGGCGAACCACTGAATCCTTGTACATGTAACCCTTTTGAAGCTCCTGTGCGATTGTTCCACTCTCAAGTTCTTCACTCTCAACCTGCATTACTGCATTGTGGAAGTCTGGATTGAATTCCTCTCCCGCACACTCTATAGCCTTAACACCTGCTGCTTCAAGCTCTGTCATAAGCTGCTTGTATACCATCTGCATGCCGCTTACGAAAGGGTCATCCTGATTTTCTTCAGGAACAGATGCCAGTCCTCTTTCGAAATTGTCAATGACTGGAAGAATCTTCTCAACGATTGTCCTGGCTCCCATATCGAACATCTGACCTTTCTCTTTGTCTGTACGCTTACGGAAGTTTTCGAACTCTGCCATCTGACGCTTCAATCTGTCTGTCAGATTTTCTATTTCCTCATCCTTCTTGTCTTTTTTCTTTTTCTTTTTGAAGAGACCATCTTTCTTATCATCTGAGTCCTTATCCTCTGTCTCTGCTGAAGCATCGTCCTCCAATGTCTCATCTGCTGCCTTGTCCTCTGAAGCTTTCTCGGATACATTCTCCGCTTCTGCCGCCTCAGCGTCTTCTGTCAGCTCTTCGTTTTCTAATTCTTCATCCATGACATCCTTAATATCTTTGTCTGCCATTAGTTACCACCTTTCCAAGAATCATCATCTGACTTTTTGTAAATTCCATCAAGCTGTGATTTTAAAGTCTTTAGATTATCCATCACTTTTTCGTAATCCATTCGTTTAGGTCCGATAATGCCTATCGTACCCTTGACTCCCTCTCCCAAATCATAAACTGCAGTGACAACACTGCAATCCTTCATGGTCTGAACCGGGGTCTCATTTCCTATATAAACCTGAATACCTGTCTCATTTTCATTGTCTGAGAGGGATTCAGTCACAAGGCTTTGTAATTCCTCTTTCTCTTCAAAAGTAGAAAGAAGAGATGAAACGCTGTCCGAATCGGATAGCTCCGGGTACTTCAAAATATTTGTAGCACCACTCGTATATATCTGTAAATCCTCTGTCTCTGAAATCGTCTGTACCAGTGTGTCAAGTACATGGCTTACAATCTCTGAGTGGATGCCAGCCTGCTCCTTTAAAAGAGCTATTGTTCCAAGATTTATCTCATCCAGTGACAATCCATTCAATGAAGTGTTAAGCAAAATATTAAGCTTCAACACTGTCTCATTATCAAGAGGCTCTGATATATCAATCATCTGATTTTTGACCACATTGCTGTTCATAACAATTACTGCAAGAAGCTGTGTGTCGCTTACAGCCGAAAGCTGTATGAACTTTATCTTGTTCTTGCTGTATGCCGGTGCGGACACTAAGGTGGCATAATTAGTATTTGTCGCAAGAAGCTTTGCTGCCTGCTTTAATACCTTTTCCATCTTTTCAGTCTTCTCAATGACAAAATCCTTCATCTCTGAGATTTCTCTATCCTTTTCCTCCATCAAATGGTCAACATATAATCTGTATCCTTTGTCTGAAGGAATTCGTCCAGCAGATGTATGTGGCTGTACAATGTAGCCCATCTCCTCCAAATCTGCCATCTCATTTCTAATTGTTGCAGAGCTTAGATTCAAGTCTGTGTACTTAGAAATTGTCCTGGAGCCTACCGGCTCACCTGTGGCAAGATAGTTGCGGATGATTGCATCTAAAATTTTAACTTTTCGCTCATCTAATTCCGACTTATCCTTTTCCATTCCTGTTCTCCAAAGAATTTGATTGCTTTAAATCTTTTGTTAGCACTCATTCGTTTGGAGTGCTAATTGATTCTGTAAATAAAATAGCACCAACCATTAGCAATGTCAATAGGTGAGTGCTAATTATTTTGTAAAAATTTTGTGAAGCACTATAAATCGTTCAGCAAACAATTTTCAGTGCTTTTTTACGTGTTATTCTATTAAATTTTGCCTATTAGCTTATATAAGTGAAATTCACTCAACCTTCAGCATCCGATACCCCACGCCAATGTGCGTTTGGATATATTGTGGAGAGTTCGGTTCTTTCTCGATTTTTTTACGAAGTGTCG
>URLU01000031.1 GCA_900548765.1 uncultured Lachnobacterium sp. | reverse complement strand
TAAAACGCAGGAGCAGTTCGCAGGCTTCGTTCATCAAGTCGACAAATCAAAAGTTATTAAACTAAAAAATGAAAGCTAAAATTTATTTTTTAAGGAATTAGTGATACTATAAATCTATCAGTAGATAATAGCTTGTGAATGGGAGGTTTCTATGACCAACTTTGATTTTTTGAAACAAGAACCAAAATTCAATAGTTTCTCAGATGTAGCAATAGCCGCAGAGAAAGTCCTTAAGATAGACAAAGAATCCAGTGTGATTAACTGCCGTCGTGCAATGGAATTTGCTATCAAGTGGATGTATTCCGTAGACAAATCACTTGAGATGCCTTATCAGGACAATCTGATGAGCCTTATGAGCACAGAAGATTTTCATGATCTTGTGGATGATACTTTATGGAAACGACTGAATTTGATTCGAAAGATTGGTAATAGAGCTGCGCACAATGGTAGAAAGATTACAGAGGACGAGGCAATTCTTTGTTTGCAGAATTTGTTTATTTTTATGGATTATGTGTCATACTGCTATTCTGATTTTTATAAAGAGAGACAGTATGATGTAAATCTGTTGAATGAAACATATGAAAATCCTGAGGTGGCTAAATCTTCGGATACTGATGTGGATTTGCAGGCATTAATTGCTGAAAATAAAGCTCTTAAGGAAGCGTTGACAGCTAAGCGTACGGAACAACAGAAGACTTATGTTCCAAAACCTCTTGATTTATCAGAGTATAAGACAAGAAAAATTTATATTGATTCTATGCTGTTGGATGCTGACTGGATAGAAGGGCAAGACTGGATTAATGAAGTTGAACTTTCGGGAATGCCAAATAAATCAGAGGTGGGCTTTGCGGACTATGTGCTTTATGATGATAGTCATAAGCCTCTTGCGGTAGTTGAGGCGAAGCGAACCTGTGTGGATGTAGTAAAAGGCAGGCAGCAGGCAAAGCTTTATGCTGACATATTAGAGAAAAAGTATAAGAGAAGACCAGTGGTTTTTCTAACGAATGGTTTTGAGACGAGAGTTATAGATAATCAGTATCCGGAGAGAAAGGTTGCGGCTATTTATTCAAAGAGAGATTTAGAAAAGCTCTTCAACCTTCAAAAAATGAAGACAAGTCTGAGACATATTTCAGTGCGTAAGGATATTGCAGACCGCTATTATCAGGAAGCTGCAATTAAGGCTGCTTGTGATGCATTTGACAATCGCAATCGTAGGAAGGCACTTCTTGTAATGGCAACTGGTTCCGGTAAAACAAGAACTGTGATTGCATTATGTAAGGTACTTTTGGATGCGGGCTGGATTAGAAATATTTTGTTTCTTGCAGATCGTAATTCACTGGTTACACAGGCAAAAAGAGATTTTGCAAAGCGTTTGTCTAATTTATCATGTGCAAATATTGTAGAGGAAAAAGATAATTATACAGCACATTGCATTTTTTCTACCTATCAGACCATGATAAACTGTATCGATTCAGTCAGGGATGATAATGGTAAGTTATTTACTTGTGGACATTTTGATCTTGTAATCTGTGATGAAGCACATAGGTCTATTTACAACAAGTATAGGGATATTTTTAATTATTTTGATGCTCCGTTAGTTGGTCTTACAGCAACACCTAAGGATGAGATTGAAAAAAATACTTATGAAATATTTGATTTGGAAAATGGAGTGCCTACATATGGATATGAGTTGGCACAGGCTGTAAAAGATGGCTATCTTGTAGATTTTGTAACGGTTGAAAGCAAGACGAAATTCATTGAAGAAGGCATCGCTTATGATGAATTGTCGGATGAAGATAAAGCTGTTTATGAAGATACTTTTGAATTTGAAGATGGTAAACTGCCAGAGAGAATAGATTCGGCTGCTTTAAATACATGGGTATTTAATGAGGATACCATTAAACAGGTTCTTCATGTGCTGATGCGAGACGGACTTAAAGTGGATTATGGTCAGAAAATCGGTAAAACAATTATTTTTGCCAAAAATCACGATCATGCGGAGAAGATACTTGAAGTATTCAACAAGCAGTATCCTGAGCTTAGTAAAAATGGGCAGCCTTTTGCAAAAGTAATTGATAACTATATGACATATGCGCAGAGTGCAATAGATGAGTTCTCGGATGCTGACAAAATGCCACAGATTGCTATATCTGTAGATATGCTTGACACAGGTATTGATGTACCGGAAGTGTTGAACCTTGTATTTTTCAAAAAGGTAATGAGTAAGGCGAAGTTTTGGCAGATGATAGGACGTGGTACAAGACTGTGTCCTGGACTTATAGATGGAGAGGATAAGGACAAGTTCTATATCTTTGATTTTTGTGGAAACTTTGAATTTTTCCGTATGAATCAGGGAAGACCAACAGCAAATATGATTGCTTTACAGGGGGCGGTTTTTTCTCTTGAATTTGAAATTGCATATAAACTTCAAAGCATTGAATATCAGATGGACAGACTTATTGCTTACAGGAACAAACTTGTTGACAAGATGACAGGCAAGGTGCAGGAACTGAACCGTGAAAACTTTGCAGTAAGGCAGCATCTTAAGTATGTAGATACATATTCAGTGGAAAGTAATTATCAATCAATTATATTTGAGGATACATTGATGGTTCGTGATGAGTTAGCACCATTAATTCAGCCGGATGGAGATGAAGTAAGTGCGATTCGTTTTGATGCTTTGATGTATGGAATGGAATTGGCTTATCTTGCAGGAAAGGGATTTGGCAGACATAAAAGTGATCTTTTGAAAAAAGTAGAAGGTATTGCAGGTGTTGCAAATATTCCTGAAATTCAGGTACAGTCAGAACTTATAAATAAAATTCTTCATACTGATTATGTAGATAACGCTGGAATTGATGAATTTGAGTATATTAGGGTAAGCCTCCGTAATCTTATGAAATATCTGCCTAAGGGAATTATAAAATATGATACAGACTTCACTGATGAGATATTATCGACAGAGTGGAATGAGTCAGAGCTTGAAAATGATGAGTTAAAAAATTATAAGGCTAAAGCAGAATTTTATATTCGCCAACATCAGGATAATATTGCAATTGCAAAGCTTAAAACCAATCAGCCGTTGACAGAGGTGGATATAGAAAGTCTGGAGCAGATTCTTTGGAATGAACTGGGCTCAAAGGATGATTATGAAAAGGAATATGGACATAAACCATTGGGAGAGTTTGTGCGTGAGATTGTAGGACTTGATATGAATGCTGCAAAGGAAGCCTTTTCAGAGTTTTTGAATGATACAAATTTTGATAGCAGACAGATATATTTTGTAAATCAGATTGTTGAGTACATTGTGCACAATGGTATGATGAAAGATTTGTCAGTGCTTCAAGAGTCTCCCTTTACTGATAAGGGCAGTGTGGTTGAGATATTTACGGATATGAGAGTATGGATGGGGATTAAGAAGGTTATCGACCAGATTAATGCTAATGCAGTGGCGTAAATAAGTGCATAGAGAAAATATTATAAAATTAATGAGGAGTTATATAAATAATGACAGAAAAAATAAGAGCAGCCTTCTGCTGTCACGGCAACATCTGCCGCTCACCCCTTTGTGAGAGCGTATTCACCCACAAGGTAAAAGCTCTGGGCATAGCAAACCAGTTCGTCATAGACAGCTTTGCAACCAGCAGAGAGGAAATTGGAAACCCTCCCCACTGGGGCACAGTAAACAAACTAAGACAGGTAGGAATCCCATTGGTTCCACACAGGGCAAAGCAAATCACCCTGGCAGACTATGACAAATTTGATTATATTATAGGTATGGATTCTGCCAATATACGGAACCTGAACCGGATGTTAAACAATGACCCTGATGGTAAAATATACAAGCTTTTGAGCTTTGCTGGTTCAGACAGGGACATAGCAGACCCATGGTACACAGGAAATTTTGATGAAACCTATGATGATGTGGTAGAGGGCTGTGATGGATTTCTTAATTATCTTGAAGCCCAGGGCTTATTGAAGTAATAAATTATATTATTACAGAAATAGACAAAAAATATCGGCATAAAAGCAGTGAAATAATAATGAAAATAATGAAAAATAATAAGAAGGAAAAGCTCATGGAATTACAAAACGGAAGACCAACAGACGAAATCGGCCGCCTACCAAAAGAAATACGCACCTATGATTTTTTAGACAAGCTGAATATCCCCTATCAGAGAGTAGACCACGACGAGGCTACCACCATGGAGGTGTGCGCTGAGATTGACAAAGCATTGCAGGCCACAATATGCAAGAACCTCTTCTTGTGCAACAGGCAGAAGACTGACTTTTATCTGCTTATGATGCCGGGAGATAAGACTTTCAAAACTAAGGAGCTTTCACACCAGATAGACAGTGCCAGACTATCCTTTGCATCGCCGGAAGACATGGAAAAATACCTTGACATCACACCAGGCTCTGTAAGTATTATGGGGCTGATAAATGATGATGCCAACGCAGTTCAGTTACTGGTGGATGAGGATGTGCTTAAGGGAGAGTATGTAGGCTGCCATCCTTGTATCAATACCAGCAGCATCCGTATCAAGACAGATGATTTGTTTGGAATAGTTCTTGAAGCCATGCATCATACCATGCGCCTTGTGAAACTTACTGGTGAAGCCTGACATTCAGATACATGGGGAATACATAAGGAATTAATTTTAAAATCTTGAGAAAATCAAAGGATTTTGTTACAATGTCATGGTATTTTTGCATATGAAAGCATATGCGATGCAACTATAATATTTTATGAGCATGACCGCGCATATATACCAAAGTATGCAATAAAAGCTGCCAGTTGCCATGCATCCAGAAAAACTGCCAGTTGCCATGCATCCAGAGAAACTGCCAGTGGCAGGTTCGGTTGGTGGCAGGTTTTATGTATGTATGCGAATTATAATGAGGAACATATGAGTATTTTAAACGTTGAACATTTAAGCCACGGTTTCGGTGACCGTGCTATTTTTGAGGATGTGTCTTTCCGACTTCTAAAGGGAGAACACATCGGTTTAATAGGAGCAAATGGTGAGGGTAAGTCCACCTTTATGAATATCATTACAGGCAGGCTCCAGCCTGATGAGGGCAAAATTGAGTGGGCGAAAAATGTCCGTGTTGGTTATCTGGACCAGCACACAGCTCTTGAAAAGGGCATGACTATTGGCTCAGTTCTTAAATCAGCATTTGATTTTCTCTTTGATATGGAAGCTCAGATGAATGAGATTTATGAGAAGCTTGGAGAGGCTTCGCCTGAGGAAATGGATGACATGATGGCGGAGGCTGGTACTATTCAGGACCTGCTCACCATGCATGATTTTTACATGATTGATTCCAAGGTAGAAGAAGTGGCGAGAGCACTTGGTCTGCTTGATTTGGGATTGGATAAGGATGTCACAGACTTAAGCGGTGGACAGAGAACTAAGGTGCTTATGGCAAAGCTTTTGCTTGAAAAGCCAGACATCCTGCTTCTGGATGAGCCGACTAACTATCTGGATGTGGAGCATATCGAGTGGCTTAAGCGCTACCTCAATGATTATGAGAATGCCTTTATTTTGATTTCCCATGATGTTCCATTTTTGAACAGCGTGGTTAACCTGATTTATCACATGGACAACCGCCAGCTCAACCGCTATGTGGGGGATTATGACAAGTTCATGGAAGTATATGAGATGAAGAAGGCTCAGCTTGAGGCTGCTTACAACAAGCAGCAGAAGGAGATTGCGGAACTCAAGGACTTTGTTGCCAGAAATAAAGCCCGTGTTGCAACAAGAAACATGGCTATGTCACGCCAGAAAAAACTTGACAATATGGATGTTATCGAACTCGACAGGGAAAAGCCAAAGCCTGAGTTTAACTTTAAGGAGGCACGGACTCCCAGCCGATATATTTTTAAAACAGAGGGTCTTGTGATAGGATATGATAAAAATGACCCACTCTCATCCGCTCTCAATCTTGAGATGGAGAGGGGGCAGAAGGTGGTTTTAACAGGAGCAAATGGTATTGGAAAAACCACTCTTTTAAAGAGTATTTTAGGTCTGATTCCTTCATTAGAGGGTACGGTGGAGCTGGGTGATTATCTGGAAATCGGTTACTTCGAGCAGGAGATGGATCAGTCTGTTTCAACTACCTGTATAGAGGAAATCTGGTCAGAGTTTCCTTCGTTTTCACAGTATGATGTGAGAAGTGCCCTGGCAAAATGCGGTCTTACCACCAAGCATATCGAGAGTCTGGTGAGGGTGCTCTCAGGTGGTGAGCAGGCAAAGGTACGTCTATGCAAGCTTATAAACAGGGAAACCAATATTCTGCTTCTTGATGAGCCTACAAAACATCTGGATGTAGATGCCAAGGATGAGCTAAAGCGTGCGCTTAAGGCGTACAAGGGCAGTATTCTCATGGTGTGCCATGAACCGGAATTTTATGAGGGGCTGGCGACTGACGTCTGGGACTGCTCTAAGTGGACAACCCGTATATAAAAATGTAGGTTAGTATTATGAATTAGTAATATATCAGATGTGATACAAAGTGTCACACCTCTGATATGCCAAAGCGTTCAGGAAAAGCTGCTGGTGGCAAGTTTCCTGTATGAAAGTAGTAAATGGTATAAATAATAAGATATTGAAGCATTAAGAGGAAAACATATGAATTACACAACAGTTAACGAATTTGACAATTTCATTTTTTCGGAGGTTCATGTATCTGATGTCAAGTACAGTGGAGGAGTTTTTACAATCGTTCTTGATGATGTGAAAATTCTATCTGAAAATTCCAAAAACAGGGACATCCGTACCATGAGGACAAACGGACTTGTGCTTAAGCTTCAGAATGCTGAGATTATAAGCCTTGTAAAAGAGGGGTACAAGACTTATGATGCAGACGGCAACCTGATGAGGGAGGACGAGGATACAGCTATCGAAGAGGCAGATTATACCGAAACCATGAATTATTTTCTGGACGGATATGCCTTTGTCATAGAAAAATCAAGCGATAATGAGTATATTTTTGTTATCGACGGAACAGATGAGCATACCTACAACCTCGTTGTAACCGCAGATGGAGACAGCGAGGAATGGGATCGTTTTATGAATTCAGAAGAGTAATATGAGAGACAGGGTTATTTTTCACATTGATGTTAATAGTGCATTTCTTTCATGGGAGGCAGTGGAGCGCCTGAAACACGGTGAGGAGGTGGATTTGCGTCAAATCCCTTCAGCCGTGGGAGGTGATATTGCCACCAGACATGGTATCATTCTGGCTAAGTCTATTCCAGCAAAAAAGTACAACATAACCACGGCGGAGCCAGTTGTGGATGCCCTGCGAAAGTGTCCGGATTTAGTCCTGGTTCCACCCAGACATGAGCTGTATCGCAGATATTCCAAGGCTTTTATAGAAATACTGCGTCAGTATTCAGATACGATTGAACAGTTTTCTGTGGACGAGGCATTTGTGGACATGACAGGCACTACAAGACTGTTTGGTGAGCCGGTGGAGGCTGCCAACAGGATTAGGAATCGGGTGAGAAATGAACTCGGTTTTACAGTAAATGTGGGAGTCTCATCTAACAAGGTGCTTGCCAAGATGGCGAGTGATTTTAAGAAACCGGATATGGTTCACACCCTTTTCCCGGAGGAAATTGAGAAAAAGATGTGGCCCTTGCCGGTAGGAGACCTGTTTTTTGCAGGTAAGGCAGCAGTGGAAAGGCTAAATAAGCTTGGCATTTTCACAATAGGAGATCTGGCAGAATCAGACAGAGGGCTCATATCCAATGTGCTCAAAAAGCATGGCGACGTCCTGTGGAGATATGCTAATGGTCTGGATGATTCACCGGTAGAGCCGGTCAGGGCTGATAACAAGGGGTATGGCAACTCGACAACCCTGCCTTTTGATGTGACAGATGAAGATACAGCCAAATCCATTTTGCTGCGCTTGTCGGACAATGTGGGCGCACGGCTTAGAAATGATGGAATGAAGGCGGACACAGTGACGGTGCAGATAAAATATAACGACCTGACCAGGGCATCGCATCAGTGCTCCCTGTATTCTGCAACCAACATAACTCAGGAGATATATGAGCAGGCATGTAAGCTATTTACAGAAAAATGGGATGGAACCCCAATCAGACTGCTGGGGGTGTCCACCAAGGTTGCAAGTGCAGATGGAGGCAGGCAGATGAGCCTCTTTGATAACACCGATTATGAGAAGCTGGAGCGGTTGGACAAAGCCATGGATTCCATCAAGGATAAATTTGGGGCAGGAGCAATTAAGCGGGCATCCGCTTTGGAAAATAATTCAAGGGACATAGAGAGGAAGGCAAAATCCTGAGATAGCTGTCAGCGCAGGACGAAGTACATAAAATTCAGGATACAGGGAGAACACAAGCATGAGTAAAATAAAAGCCGTCATCTTTGATCTGGATGGCACCCTTATAGATACAGAAAAATATTACAGAATAAACTGGCCAAAGGCAGTCAGGCATTTCGGATATGATATGTCTGATGAGCAGGCACTTTACCTCCGTTCACTGGGCAGGCCGTTTTCAGTCCAGACCTTTAGGAAATGGTATGGTGAGGACTTTGATTATGAGAAGGTGCGGGAATACCGCAAGCAGCTCATGGAGGAATCATTAAAGGATGGAATAGAGTTAAAGCCGGGCTGTGTGGAAATCCTTACATATCTCAGAGAGCATGGCTATATCACAGCCATAGCTACAGCAAATGACCTAGAGCGCACCAGGCGTTATGTGAAGCGAATCGGCTTAGAAAGGTATTTCGATAAGCTTATATCAGCCCATATGGTAAAGGAGGGCAAGCCATCTCCTGACATATACGCCTATGCCTGCAAAGAACTTGGCATAGCACCGGAAGAGGCAATCGCAGTAGAGGACTCACCAAACGGAATAAAGAGCGCATACGCAGCCGGCTGTAAAGCAGTCATGGTGCCAGACCAGACTGAACCAGATGATGAGATAAGCCAGATGCTTTATGCACGAATTGATGTCCTTACGGATATCGAGAAACTGTTATAGAGGTGCGAAACTGATGAGGCACTTTTAATACCGAACTTTTTCTGTATACCAAAGCATGCATAGGAGCTGCCAATGGCAGGTTTTATGTATTTAACAGTTAGAAAATAGCTGTATTTTTCATATATATGATAAAAATAATTAGTCATTAAACAGATAATTAGATTATAACAAACATAAACGTAGAAAATTGAGAAGCGTGACCGAGGGGGTGTCTGGCAGGCATGTGTCCTGCCGACCGTAAAGAAACGTCAGCACTTAATGAGTGGCAGCGCCACGAATTTAGTACTGCTACGTTTCGATCCGAGCGAAAGCGCGTCGGGAGGACACATGCCTGCCAGACACCCCCTCGGTCACGCCCCCAATATTTTTCAGAAAGGAAAGCAACATGCAAAAAATCCTATTTTTTGATATAGACGGCACCCTGGTAGGCTTCGACGGCAAAATGTCCCCATCTACCATGGAAGCCCTGCGCACTGCACGCGCAAAGGGGCACAAAATATTCCTCTGCACAGGCAGAAGTCTAAACCAAATCTACGACTATCTCTTAGACTTTGGCTTTGACGGAATAGTGGCAGCAGCAGGAGGCTATGTGGAATATCAGGGAGAGATTATCTTTCATGATATTTTCGGGGAAAAACTGATAGAGGACACCTTTAAGAAAATTGCATACTCAGGTACTGCCATGCTGGTGCAGAACAAGGCAGCAAGCGTTACCACGACAGACTGGGGCAACACATTTTTAAATATCTTCGCAGGTCAGATAGGCAGCAATAAGTTAGAGGACAACCCTACGCTTTCAAAGCTTGTAGTTGATGATGATGTAGCAGGCTATGCCAGAAAGTATGCCGACATGGAGAGCATTATATACTGCAATTGTCCATATACCATCCCAGAACTTGAACAGATGCTTGACGATCAGCTTGAAATCACACCAAGCAGCTTTAAGGAGCCTGACCCTTATAGTGGAGAGATAACCTTGAAGCGCACTAACAAGGCGACAGGCATGCAGAAGGTTTTAGATGCACTGGATGCTACAAGAGAGGACACAATTGCCTTTGGTGATGGAGCAAATGACATTGACATGCTTCATTTTGCAGGAACCGGTGTGGCTATGGGAAATGCACAGGACTGTGCCAAGAAAGCCGCAGACATGATAACTGATGACATCAGGGAGGATGGACTGCGCAGGGCAATGGAGCAGCTAAAGCTTATATAAAACCTATGCCAGGTTATAATAGCGGCATACTATTATAACTACAAATTAATAAAAGCATAAAAACTAATTATGTTTATTTTATTAAGTATTTGAATTTTAGTATTGAAACCGAATATTTAGTATGCTATAACAGTAAACTATAAAAGTTAAAACTTTTAAATGCATTGAAGGAGACTCTAATCTTCAGACATCGACAGGAATACGGCGTCACCGACTGAGAGCGCTGTTTGGGAGAGGAGATTAAGGGAACACTCTGGAGCAGACTGGTTGAGCGCGCTTGCAGGTAGGTCAGTACGTCAGTCCACGTTACGGATAAGAGTGGAGAGTGAGATATATCCCATATATATTTCATTTTCAAAGCGGGTGGTACCGCGGAATATTGAATTTTCGCCCCGGAGCATTAATTTGCTTCGGGGCTTTTTGTTTTTTGATTCATTTCGTCCCGCTTAAAAAATAAAAAGGAGCACAAGACATGGAATTTTTAACAGGAGTAGAAAAAAAGGAAGCCCTAAGCATTCCTGATATATTGGCAGGAGATTACCAGGGCAGAAACATCAAGGTTCGTGGAGCAATTCATACAATTCGTGATATGGGTGAGGTTGCATTTATCGTTCTGAGAAAAGCAGAGGGCTTAGTCCAGTGTGTATACGAGGAAGGCAAGTCACAGTTTGACATTAATGATTTGAAGGAGGGTGATACTGTAGAGGCTGATGGAACCTACAAGGCAGATGACAGAGCACCAAACGGCTTCGAACTCAGGCTGGACACAGTAGAAATCCTGTCAGAGCCAGCAGAGCCTATGCCGCTTCAAATCAACAAGTGGAGGCTTAACACATCCCTTGAAGCAAAGCTTAACAACAGGGCTGTTGCCTTAAGGAACCCAAGAGAGAGAGCTGTGTTCAGGATTCAGGAGGGAATCACCAGAGGCTTTAGGGATTTTCTCTATGACAATGGTTTTACAGAGATTCACACACCAAAGCTTGGAGCAAAATCAGCAGAGGGTGGAGCAAACCTCTTCAAGCTGGAGTACTTTCACAGACCGGCAATTTTACAGCAGAGCCCGCAGTTTTACAAGCAGATGATGGTTGGAGTATTCGACAGGGTATTCGAGACTGCTCCTGTTTTCAGAGCAGAAAAACATAATACAAAGAGACACTTAAATGAATACACATCCCTTGATTTTGAGATGGGATATATTGACGACTTTGAGGATATAATGGCGATGGAAACCGGATTTTTACAGTATACCATGGAGCTGCTTAAAACCAGCTACGCCAAGGAACTTGACATCCTAAAGATTGAGCTTCCGGATGTGAGCAGAATCCCAAGAGTCAGATTCGATGAGGCAAAGCAGAGGGTATCAGAAAAATACGACAGACAGTTCAGGAATCCATTTGACTTAGAGCCGGAGGAAGAGCTTTTGATTGGAAAATATTTCAAGGAAGAGTACGGAAGTGACTTTGTTTTTGTCACCCACTACCCATCAAAGAAGAGACCATTTTATGCCATGGATGACCCAGAGGATGAGACCTACACTTTGAGCTTTGACCTGCTCTTTAAGGGACTTGAGATTACAACTGGCGGTCAGCGAATCCATGATTACAATAAGCTTCTTGCTAAGATTGAAAAAAGAGGCATGGAGACAGAGGGTATGGAGCATTACCTGTCAGCTTTTAAATATGGCATGCCGCCTCACGGAGGTCTGGGAATAGGACTTGAGCGACTCACAATGCAGCTTATAGGTGAGGACAATGTCAGAGAGGCAACACTTTTCCCAAGAGATTTGAGCAGACTTGAGCCATAGGTGCTCAGCGTAAATACCAAAGTATGCCGGAAAAGCTGAGATGACAGTTTTTCTGGTTAATTCAGAGAGGTCGTTAAATATGAATCATTTAGGTACGAGAGAGCTGGCGACAGACCGCCTGACTCTCAGAAGATTTGAAATAGAAGATGCAGAAAATATGTTTTACAACTGGGCAAGTGACCCGGAGGTGACAAAATATCTTACATGGCCTGCACATGAGAGTGTGGAAGTCACAGAAAAAATCCTTACAGACTGGATATCCAATTACGAGGAGAAGGATTTTTACCAGTGGGCTATAGAGCTTAACGATTTAGAGCAGCCAATCGGTACAATTTCAGCGGTTCGTGTGAATGATGATATAGAAGCGGTTGAGCTTGGTTACTGTATCGGAAAAGAATTCTGGAACAAGGGTTATACCACAGAAGCCCTAAAGGAGATAATCAGATTTTTTATAGTGGAGGTAGGAGCTGGAAGAGTTTCAGCCAGACATGATGTAGCCAATCCTAACTCTGGTAAGGCAATGCTGTCCGCAGGAATGGACTACGAGGGAACATTAAGAGCCGCAGACAGAAACAATCAGGGAATATGCGATATAGCAGTATATGCAAAAATCAGGAGCAAGGCTCTTGATGAAGCAGACGAGATGCCGGAGGAAGAGATACAGACAGCAGTTGCAGCTAAGGTCATGGGCGAGGATGGCGTGATGAGAAATGTCATCTCAGATGAGACCATGGAATATGTTGGAATCCTTGCAAAGCTCGAGCTGTCAGAGGAGGAAGCAGAGGCAGCAAAGAAGGATATGGCAGACATGCTTGACTATATCGATAAGCTTGACGAGCTTGACACTACAGGAATTGAGCCAATGAGCCATGTATTCCCAGTCACAAATGTATTCAGAGAGGATATTGTGACAAACGGCGACGGCAGTGAGGCAGCACTTTTGAATGCACCGGTTAAGAAGGATGGTGGATTCAAGGTGCCTAAGACAATCGGAGAATAACGGCGAGGAGGAGAAAAATGGATTTGATGTCTTTAACTGCTGTGGAACTTGGCAGGAAAATAAAAGCAAAAGAAGTGACTGTAACCGAGGCTGCCCAGGCAGCAATTGATGCGGTAAAAGCAAAAGAGGATAAGATTAACAGTTTCGTCACAGTAGTTGATGAGGCAGCTATATTAAAAAGAGCAGAGGAAGTACAGGAGGCAATCGATGCAGGAAAGCTCACAGGAGCCCTGGCAGGAGTGCCGGTTGCAATCAAGGACAACATGTGTACAGAGGGGGTAAAAACCACCTGCTCATCAAAGATATTGTATAACTTTATGCCAACCTATACAGCAGAGGCTGTAAAAAAGCTTGAGGAGGCAGGTGCAGTTATCATAGGAAAAACCAATATGGATGAGTTTGCCATGGGAAGCACCACAGAGACTTCTGCATATGGAGTGACTAAAAATCCGTGGGATACAGATCATGTACCGGGGGGCTCATCAGGTGGAAGCTGTGCAGCAGTCGCAGCAGAGGAAGTACCATACGCCCTTGGTTCTGATACCGGCGGTTCAATCAGACAGCCGAGCTCATTCTGCGGAGTGACAGGCATAAAGCCAACCTACGGTACAGTTTCGCGATATGGACTGATTGCTTATGGCTCATCCTTAGATCAGATTGGACCAGTTGCAAAGGATGTCACAGACTGCGCAACCATCCTTGAGACTATATCAGCATATGATGAAAAGGATTCCACATCGGTTAAGAGGGATGACTTGAAATTCACAGAAGCCCTGGCGGATGATGTAAAGGGCATGAAAATCGGTATACCAAGAGACTATTTTGGAGACGGACTTGAGCCGGAGGTAAAGGAAGCAGTGCTTAGCGCAGCAAAGGAACTTGAGGAGAAAGGGGCAGTCGTAGAGGAGTTTGACCTTGGCTTAGTAGAGTATGCAATCCCTGCCTACTATGTAATCGCCTGTGCAGAGGCAAGCTCGAACCTTGCCAGATTTGATGGTGTCAAATATGGTTACCGCACAGCAGAGTACACAGACCTCCACAACATGTACAAGAAGTCCCGTTCAGAGGGTTTTGGAGCAGAGGTAAAGAGAAGAATCATGCTGGGTTCCTTTGTGCTTTCATCAGGCTATTATGACGCATATTATTTAAAAGCACTCAGGGTAAAAGCTCTGATAAAGAAATCCTTTGACCAGGCATTTGCAAAATATGATGTAATCCTTGGACCGGCAGCACCAACCACAGCACCAAAGCTTGGAGCAAGCTTAAGTGACCCAATCCAGATGTACCTTGGAGATATTTACACAATATCAGTAAATCTGGCAGGACTTCCGGGAATTTCCCTCCCATGCGGCATAGACAGCAAAGGACTTCCAATCGGATTACAGCTCATAGGTGACTGCTTCAAGGAGAAAAATATCATCCGTGCAGCCTACAGCTTTGAGCAGACCTATGGATATAAGCGCAGCAGACTCGCAGAAGCTGCAGACAGTGATAAAGTGACAGCAGGTGTACAGTAGGAGGGAGGCAGAAGACATGAAAAACTATGAGACAGTCATCGGACTTGAGGTCCATGTAGAGTTAGCAACAAAAACAAAAATCTTTTGTGCCTGTTCTACAGAATTCGGAGGAGCACCAAACACACACACCTGTCCGATATGTACAGGTCAGCCGGGCTCGCTTCCGGTATTAAACAAGCAGGTGGTAGAATATGCAGTCGCAGTAGGACTTGCCACCAATTGTACAATCACACAGTACAGCAAATTTGACAGAAAAAATTATTTTTATCCTGATAATCCACAGAACTACCAGATATCACAGCTATATCTGCCAATCTGCAGAAATGGCCATGTGGAGATAGAGACAGCATCTGGTAAGAAAAATGTGAGAATCCATGAAATCCACATGGAGGAGGACGCAGGAAAGCTGGTACATGATGAGTGGGAGGACGTGTCAATCGTAGACTACAATCGTTCAGGAGTACCCCTTATCGAGATAGTATCAGAGCCGGACATGCGGTCAGCAGAGGAGGTAATAGCCTACCTTGAGACCCTGCGCCAGACTATCCAGTATCTGGGAGCATCAGACTGCAAGCTGAATGAAGGCTCTATGCGTGCCGATGTCAACATCTCAGTCAGGGAGGTGGGCTCACCAAAGTTTGGAACCCGTACTGAGATGAAAAACTTAAACTCATTTAAGGCAATCGCCCATGCAATTGAGGGAGAGCGGGAGAGACAGATAGAGCTTCTGGAGATGGGAAGAAAGGTAGTGCAGGAGACTCGTAGATGGGATGATAACAAGGAATCCTCACATGCCATGCGTTCCAAGGAGGATGCACAGGACTATCGTTATTTCCCAGAGCCAGACCTGGTACCAATCGTAGTATCAGACGAGTGGATAGCAGAGATTAAGAAAAAGCAGCCGGAGCTTAGACCCCAGAGACTTGCCCGATATGAGAAGGAATACGACATACCGGAATATGATGCCAAAATCCTTACTGAGTCAAAGCATATGGCAGATGTATTTGAGGCAACCACTAAAATCTGTAATAAGCCTAAGAAGGTATCAAACTGGCTGATGGGAGAGACCATGCGTCTCTTAAAGGAAAAGGATATGGATCCGGAGGACATAAGCTTTTCACCGCTTAATCTTGCAAAGCTCATAGAGCTTGTGGACGCAGGCACCATCAACTCAAGTGTTGCCAAGGATGTATTTGAGAAAATCTTTGCTGATGATATAGATCCTGAGAAATATGTAGAGGACAAGGGATTAAAGAGCATGAATGATGAGGGCGAGTTAAAAGCCACAATTCAGGGCATACTTGATGCTAATCCACAGTCTGTTGCAGACTACAGAAGCGGTAAGGAGAAGGCACTGGCTTTCCTTGTAGGTCAGACCATGAGAGCTACTAAGGGAAAGGCTAATCCTGCTATTGTAAATAAAATATTGAAGGAACTGCTTTAATATAATAAGCCTTAG
>URLU01000030.1 GCA_900548765.1 uncultured Lachnobacterium sp. | reverse complement strand
AATATTGAATTTCAAATTGAAGATTTTCCTCATCCCTGAAAGTGTTGATTTTGGGCACATATACAGCAGAAATCACCAACCTGTTCTCTTTCCCCCGGAGGGCAAGCTCCACATCCTCGCTGCTGTATTTTTCACGCAGATAATCCATGAAAAGCTCTATATTTCCAAAATAAATAGCGGATATGGGTCTGCCATCCGACGAAACCAGACTGAGCCTGAGTACATTCTGATTTTTACCAATACACCACATCCTGCTTATATACAGGTTCCTATCCGCAAATACCGGTCTTGGATTGCCCTTCCCAAAGGGTGCCAGTATCTCAAACTCTCTCACCAGCTCCCTGGTCACATAGGAAACCGGCATCGGCACATCTATCTTTACTTTTTCAATCAGATCATTTTCTGTAAGTGGTGAGTTTTCATTTATTCTCCGGCGGAACTCGTCTACTTTTTCTTCCGGCAGTGACAGGCCTGCTGCCATGGGATGACCGCCAAATTTTATGAATAAATCCTTGACCCTGCACATCTCCTCGTACATGGAGTATTCCTCTATGGAACGCCCTGAGCCCTTTACAGCATCCGTGCTCTGGGTAAGGATAAACACAGGCTTGTGGCAATATTCCCTCACTCTTCCGGCTATGATTCCGGCAATGCTCTCGTGTACCTGGGGCAGATAAAGCACCACAACCGTATCTTTGTCCATCCCCAGCTTCTCATACTGCTCTATGGCTTTGTCAACACCCTCCTGGGTCATTTCCTTGCGCTCTTCATTTAGTGAACACAGCTGGGCGGCAAGTGCCTCTGCCTTCTTAGGATTTTCCTCCAGCAAAAGCTCCAAAGCCATCGTTGCAGTTTCCAGTCTTCCACTGGCATTTATACAGGGTCCCAGCACATAGCCAAAGTGATAGCTCTCTATATCCTCCGGCAATAGACCGCATTGATTTATAAGAGCCTGCATTCCAATATTTTTAGTGTGGTGTATTCTCTTTAAGCCTTCCTTCACGAGGATTCTGTTTTCACCATCAAGAGTCATAATATCTCCCACTGTGGCAAAAGCTACATTCTCCAAAAGCTCGTCCAGCAATTCTCCGTCTATGTTCATTTTCCTGAATAAAAGGCACATAGTCTTCCATGCCACCCCAGCTCCGCAAAGCTCCTTGTATGGATAGGCACAATCCTTCTGATGAGGGTCAACAATAGCATCTGCCTGTGGTTTTTCATCCGGTATCTCATGATGGTCTGTCACC
Source organism: uncultured Lachnobacterium sp. (assembly GCA_900548765.1). Classification (GTDB taxonomy): domain Bacteria; phylum Bacillota; class Clostridia; order Lachnospirales; family Lachnospiraceae; genus Roseburia. The sequence continues at coordinate 15,027 of URLU01000030.1, read as the reverse complement.
AGCACAGTCATCCCCAGCTCCTTGGCATGGGCAATCTCTGCCACAGCCGCAATACCATTGTCACAGGTTACTATAGTGTCTATGCCGTCATTGTAAGCATCATCTATAAGCCTGACATTAAGGCCATATCCATCCTTCACCCTGTCAGGAATAACATAGCTTACATCTGCGCCAACCCTTTCAAGGCATTTTTTCAATATATATGTAGACATGACACCATCTATGTCATAGTCACCCACAATCCTGATTGTGGCTCCCACATTAATTTTTTCAATTAAAATATCTGTGAGCCTGTCTCCGTCCTTCATCATGGCAGGGTCATAACAATCCGACAGATCTCCCTCCAAAAAAAGATGAATATCCTCATCCTCAACTATATCCCTGTTCCTTATTACCCTGGCTGTCACCTGGTCTATTCCGTACTTTGCACCGATTTTCTTAAAATCAGCGGCTTTATTCATCACATACCACTGCTGCATATTAATACTGTACTTCCTCCAATATCAGACCCTGAGGTGGAGCAGTATAGCCTGCCACCTCCCGGTCTTTTGCGTTTAATATTTCTGTGACAGACTCTGGTTTTCTGTCTCCTCTTCCTATTTCAATCAGGGTGCCTGTCAATATTCTTATCATATTTTGTAAAAATCCATCACCTGTGTAGGATATTTTAATTTCATCGCCTATACGCTCAATATCAATGGCGTATATTGTCCTGACAGTTGATTTTTTCATCTTTTTATTGCCACAAAAGGATTTAAAGTCATGGGTTCCAAGCAAAAGCTCTGCCCCCTCCCTCATCCTGTCTTCATCCAGCTGCTGACCATATTCATAAATAAATCTGTGCTCAAAAACATTTGACCTATTGCTGGTGTTAATCCTGTATACATAAGTCTTGCTCTTTGCCTTGTATCTGCTGTGGAACCTGTCATCCACCTGATTTAGGGATGTGACAGCAATATCCCCCGGCAGATAGTGATTTATCCTGTCAAGAAGCTCCAGCTCATCATAATCACCTTCCATGTGAAAGTTTGCCACCTGTCCCTTGGCATGCACTCCTGCATCAGTCCTTCCGGAACCAATCACCTCCACCGGATGCCGGCATATCGATTCTATCACCTTTTGAAGCTTGCCCTGAATGGTTTCATCTGTGCTTTTCTGCACCTGCCAGCCCTTGTATCTGGTTCCATCATAGGACACTGTTATCCTGTAATTTTTCATGCATTTTCTCCTGTGCCTTATTATACATAAATTTGCATTGTGTCACAAACTACTAACTTAACTCTGCGATTCGAGTCACCGCCACATATATGGCAGATATCTCATACCATGTCAGATAATCAACTGTGCCTGTTACCGGAAGTCCAAATACTGACTGGAATTTTTCCACTGCTTTCCTTGTTTCATTTCCGTATATACCATCTACTGTAACTGTCGGAATTGCAGGGTAAGTTTTTGAAATACGTGCCAGCTGCTGCTGTAATTGTCTTACCTTTTCTCCGGATGAACCCACTACCAGATCATAGCCGGGCCAGGAAGCCGGGATTCCTGATATAGCTTCTGCTGTGTTTATATACATATTGCTGCCATAATAATAGCGCAGAATCTCGATTGCCTTATAACCTCTGTCACCTAAGCTCTTCGACCCCCACTGGGTCATCCAGTTCGGGCATGACACCTTCTGTCCATCACAATACTGAGTCAGAATCGGCTGGGTCACATTTGGTCTGGATAAGTAGTTTTCAAACATTTCATTTACTATGGTTGAAATGTTACTGTATATGTTTCTGCCGTAGACGAATTTGTGGTCGTAGGCTGTGGATGAGGTGATTGTAAAGGAATAGCCTTTGCCCCTGTACCACTCAGTATACACCCTATTAAGTGTAAAAGACATAATAGCAAGCACATTTGCCCTAATTGTTGATTCCGGCCATGTTGCATATATCTCACTGGAAGCAACATTTTTGATATAATCCCTATATCTCACATAATAGTTTCGCACTGTATTATCTGATGGAGCTCCATCATGTACTACTACATACTCTGGTATAACTACGCGGCTAAGTACTATCTCTCCAGAATCATTTACGCTCTTTATCTCATCCTCTGGAATTTTTGCAGGATAATTTCCAAAAAGTGTATGCTCTGGAATCACAATCTCATCTATAGTATCTCCAGGGGAATCCATAACCTCCATATTGACTTCCTGTATCGCAGTTTCATTAGGCAGCAGGTCAATTCCTGCCACCGTATAATCCCTATAGCCCGGTTCGCTTACTGTGACAGTATACTCCGAGTATGGCTGATTTGGCGATGGCTCCATTGAATATTCCAATGGTGGCGTTGCCAGATCAAGTAATTCACTATTTCCAGAAGAATCCGATTTCACTTCCTCTATCACGGTTCCTGTCCCACCTGTTTGAGATACCGAAATCTTTGCATCTGGTATTGGACTTCCTGTGCTTTTATCACGTACCCTTACCTGTAATTCTCCTTTATCAACCGCTTCCTGCTGCATAATATGCAAATCTCTCATATAAACTCCAATATTTCTTTTTATAAGTATATGTTTGCATTTTGCGAATATAATAGTATAATAGTACTAACCTAAAACATGGAGGATTACATATGGAATTACATACTTTTCAGCCATTACCAATGGATATGATAGAAATCAACCCATTCAAACTTATCGGAAAAGATTGGGCTCTAGTCACAGCCGGGAACAAGCAAAAATACAATACTATGACTGTTTCATGGGGAGGCATCGGAGTTCTCTGGGGTAAAGATGTTGCAACCATTTACATTCGTGATTCAAGATATACCAAAGAACTTATTGACCAGGGAGATTTCTTCTCTATATCTTTTTTTGATGGTAAGGATAGAGATGCTTTGAATCATTGTGGCTCACATTCTGGTCGTGATGAGGACAAATTCAAAGCTACAGGATTAACACCAGCATTCAGACATAGTATTCCTTATCCTGATGAAGCTCATTTGGTTTTATTCTGCCGAAAAATGGCAGCAGTTCCAATAACTGAGGATACTTTTATTGATCCTGAAATCAAGGAAAAATGGTACAAAGATGGCGATATGCACACTATGTATATCGGAGAAATTATTGAAGTGATAGCTAGATAATAAAGTCATTAGGGACGGAAACTATTGTTTTCCGTCCCTATTTTTTATCTGCATCCTGTGCTTATAGATTCAATAGCGACAGCTCCACCTCTTACAACAGAAATATGCTTATACTTTGATTTAAGCAGTTTTACCAGCTCATTGTTTCGTCTCTCTGTAAGCACACACTCTAACAGAACGCTGTCCTCACCTATATCTGTCACTTCCACAGAACCGCCCTTATCAAATACACTTGCTATATGGAAAAGCTCAGTGATTTCCTCTCTTGACACCTTTGTGACTCTGGCAAACAGGATTTCCTTCATATGTAACTGAACATCAGTCATATCAATAACCTTTATGACTTCGACCATTCTGTTTAACTGCTTTTTAATCTGCTCAAATACAATATCATCACTCATGACACAGATTGTCATTCTGGAAACTGTTTCGTCTTCTGTAGTTCCCACAGTCAGGGATTGAAGATTATATGATTTTCCGGAAAAAAGTCCTGATACTTTACTAAGTACGCCGACATCATTTTCCACATACAATGCAATCCATCGGTTTTTCATTTCTGACATTGCTCTTCCTCCCTACTTTAATATCATCTCGCTCATAGGATTTCCACTTTTTACCATAGGCAGTACGATTTCATCTGTGGCAATCATGAACTCTACAATACAAGGAACACCCTTATGCTTCTTAACCTCTGCAAAAGCTGCATCAATATCTTCCTCTTTGTCAACTCTGATTCCAAACCCGCCATAGCTCTCAACAAGCTTCACGAAATCCGGTGTATATGGTGGACAGGATGGATTTGGTCCCTTGCAGTCCTTTGGACAGCTTTTTCTCTTTCTAAGACAGGTTGCAGAATATCTCTTGCCATAGAAAAGCTGCTGCATCTGCCTTACCATTCCCAGATAGTAGTTGTTTAACACGCAGATAACCACATCCGCCTCATTAACAACAGCAGTTGCAAGCTCCTGTATATTCATCTGCAGACCGCCATCACCACTTATACAGACTACATCCTTGTCCGGATTAGCTATCTTGGCACCAATAGCAGCCGGAAGCCCAAAGCCCATAGTTCCAAGGCCGCCTGATGTAAGAAGCTTGCTGCCCTCATCCAGCTCCAGATACTGTGCAGCCCACATCTGATGCTGGCCTACATCTGTCACATATATGGAATGTGGATAATTGGAATTAATATGCTCCATAATCATCTGCGGAGTCATACCCTTATCCCTTCTCATAGTGAGAGGATTTTCTTCATTCCAGGCTTTTATTTCCTTCTGCCAGTTATCAGTTTTCTTAGGTTCTGCCCACTCAAGGAGTTTTTCCAAAGCGATATTTGCATCCGCAACCACAGGCACATCTACAACTACATTTCTGGAAATAGATGCTGTGTCAACGTCAATATGTACAATTTTTGCCTTTGGCGCAAACTCATTCAGGTCACCGGTTATTCTGTCGTTAAATCTGGTTCCTATGGAAAAAAGCACATCACATTCGCTTACAGCCTTGTTCGCTGAATACCTCCCATGCATACCGCAGTTTCCCACATAAAGCTCATGGTTTGCAGGCATTGCGCCCTTGCCCATTATTGTTGTGACAACCGGTACATTCTCAGTCTCTGCAAATTTTAAAAGCTTGTCATTTGCTCTGGCGATATTTATTCCACCACCTGCTAAAATAAGAGGCTTCTTTGCCCCCTTTAAAAGCTTATAGGCTTTCTTAAGCTGGCCCACATGTACACTATCATTTATCTTATAGCCTCTGATATCCACATTTGCAGGATACTCTGCTGATCCCGACGCAGTCTGGATATCCTTTGGGATGTCAATTAATACCGGTCCCGGCTTTCCTGTGCTTGCAATATGAAATGCCATCTTTATGATTCTGCCCAGGTCTTTTCTATCCCTGACTGTAACCGAATACTTGGTGATACTGCTTGTTATTCCTACAATATCCACCTCCTGAAAGGCATCGTTTCCAATAAGGCTTAAGGGAACCTGTCCTGTAAAGCATACAAGGGGCACATTGTCATAATGTGCATCTGCAAGTCCTGTAACAATATTTGTCGCTCCCGGACCGCTGGTGACAAGACAGACTCCCACCCTGCCTGTTGATTTGGCGTAGCCCTCTGCCTCATGGATAAGTCCCTGCTCATGTCTTGGCAGAATCAGATTTATGTCCTCTGTCTTATATAACTCATCAAAAAGGTCAGTTACAGTTCCTCCGGGATAACCAAATATAGTGTCAACTCCCTCCTCCTGTAAGGCCTTTACAAACAATTTTCTTCCTGTAATATCCATCGCTGCCGCCTCTCTATTACATATTATTTCTTTTTCTCGTATCTGTAAAAATAGTATTCCAAATCAAAATATGTCTGTTCTTCGCTATCACCTGTTATCTCCCAGTCTGGATTCTGGTCAAGATTTGGAAAATACGCATCTGCATCATAAGCAAAATCAATCTTTGTAATATGAGCCACATCACACTCATCCAGAAGCTGCTCATATATTTTCTCTCCACCTATTACAAACACGTCATCACTATCATATTTTTTTAATTCCTCATGGAGTTCATCCATAGAATGCACCACGACAGCATCCTTGACGGCATAATCCTTATTGTGGGTGAGCACAATATTTGTCCTGTTCTTAAGAGGCTGTCCATTTGGAAAACTCTCAAGAGTCTTCCTGCCCATTACAACCACCTTGCCTGTAGTCATCTCCCTGAAAAATTTCTGATCTGCTGGTATTCTGACCAATAACTGGTTGTTTTTACCGATAGCCCAATTTTCATCTACTGCTGCTATTAAATTCATAATAATTCTCCTATATTATATTGCAATTGGAATATTTTTAATCTGCTCGCCGGTCACGTAATCTGTGATTTTGATATCATCAGTTGTAAATTTGTAAAAATCCTTAACCTCTGGGTTAAGCCAGAACTTTGGTGCCGGATGCTGCTCTCTCTTAATCAGTTCCTCAACGATTGGCACATGCCTGTCGTATATATGGGCATCTGCAATTACATGCACCAGCTCTCCCACCTGCATATCACAGACCTGGGCAAGCATATGCATAAGCACTGCATACTGGCACACATTCCAGTTGTTTGCAGCCAGCACATCCTGAGACCTCTGGTTTAGGATTGCATTTAATGTAAGCTTATCCTCTCCCTTTTTCTGGGTGACATTAAAAGTCATGCTATAGGCACAAGGATATAGGTTCATCTCATGTAAATCCTGATGCACATATATATTGGTCATGATTCGTCTGCTGAATGGGGTGTGCTGTAAATCATAAATCACCCTGTCTACCTGATCCATCATTCCTTCCTTATACTGGTGCTTCACACCCAGCTGGTAGCCGTAGGCTTTGCCAATTGAACCATTTTCATCAGCCCACTCATCCCACACAGATGATTTCAAATCTTTGATATTGTTTGACTTTCTCTGCCATATCCACAGCATCTCATCTGCTGCACTCTTTATATATGTTTTGCGGAGGGTAATTGCCGGAAATTCCTTCGATAAGTCATAGCGGTTGACGACGCCGAACTTCTTAATAGTATATGCACTTGTACCATCCTCCCAATGAGGTCTGACAAGCTCTCCCTCTGTACTGGTACCATTTTCTAATATGTCCTTGCACATATTCACAAAAACCTGGTCTGCGTAACTCATGTTATCCTCCTGATACTTTAATATTCTTACAGCAGGCTTAGACCAGATACCTTTATCAGTCTGTCACATACATAAGCCTGCATATAAGATATTCTAGCCAATTAGGTGGATAAAATCAATATGGCTTTATAATCACTTAATAAAAAAGAAAGAAATTTAATAATTCTTTTTGTATGAGGACACAATTTAGACAAATTTATACTGTATATTATCTCTTGTAAGGAGAAAGACCTTACAAATTCCCTTTTTTAAACATTTTCATAAACTAAACTCCTCGAAAAGAAGCCGATTCCCCTTCGGCTTCTTTTCATGTATTTATTTATTTCAAATAATCAATATTCCATAAATCAATAAAACATAGTATAATTGACTCTAATTCTGCATTTTAATACAGAAAATATATAAATACTTTAAGGAAAAGCAATGAAAAGATTCAAAGAAAAGTACATAGGTGACAGAGCTTTCTATACAAGCGTACTGGCACTTGTAGTCCCTATGATAATACAAAATGTTGTAACAAATTTTGTCAGTATGCTTGATAATATCATGGTTGGTCAGCTAGGCACTGAGGCAATGAATGGGGTATCAATTGCCAATCAATACATTTTTATATTTAATATAACGATTTTTGGAGCAATATCCGGTCCCGGAATATTTGGAGCACAATTCTATGGCAAACAGGATCACGAAGGTCAAAAACAGACTTTCCGCTTCAGACTCCTGATTTCATTGATTATAGTGGCAGTATTTTATATCGTATATTCTATTTTTACAGAGCCGCTGCTCTCACTCTATATAGCAAAGGATGATGCCCCTGAACTTATTGCAGCCACACTTGCTTATGGGAAAAAATATATGCACGTAATTATGATAAGTTTGATTCCCTTTGCCTTTGGACAGTCCTATGCTTCTGTGGTCAGGGAATGTGGGGAGACCAAAATCCCAATGTTCGGCTCCCTGGCTGCGGTTTTTGTAAACCTTGTCTTAGACTATGGTCTTATCTTTGGCAGACTTGGTATGCCACAGCTTGGTGTGATAGGTGCCGCCATTGCAACAGATATTGCAAAATTTGTGGAAGCCTCTGTTATCATCATATGGGCACATACCCATGTAGAGCGTAATAAATATATTCTAGGACTATTTAATGGATTTAAAATTAAAGGCAGGCTCTTAATTGACATGATTGTAAGAGGTACCCCACTTCTTATAAATGAGTTCTTATGGGTTGTAGGTGTCTCAATAATATCACAATGCTACTCTATACGTGGACTGGATGTGGTAGGAGCAAGAAATATAGCAAATGTCATCAGCAATCTCTTTGGTGTGGTCTACTTACAGCTTGGTGCGGCAACTGCAATTATAATTGGTAATAAACTTGGTGCGGGCAAATTAAAAGAAGCCCGCGATACAGATAACAAGCTTCTCGTATTTTGTGTGTTTGTCGCCAGCTGTGTAGCAATTGTAATGCTCCCATTTGCATATGGTTTTCCAAAGCTGTACAACACCACAGATGAAATCAGGTCACTGGCTTCCTATCTCATCATAGTAACAGCTGCAGCCATGCCTATGTGGGCCTATACAAACGTCTGCTACTTCACCTTAAGAAGTGGTGGCAGAACAACAATCACATTCCTGTTTGATTTTATATTTGGATGGGTATTCCAGATACCTCTTGCCTTTATCCTGTGTTATAAAACAACAATGGATTTTAAATTAATATTTGCAATCGTGACATTCCTCGAATTATTAAAAGTAATAATTGGATACTTCATGGTTAGAAGCGATATGTGGATTGTAAACATAGTCGACAAGGAATAAAACTATTTTCCATTGCTGTCACCAGCTACTCCTTGTGTATACAGCAATGGAAATCTTTTTTTATCATCTACTACAAGTACCACAATTAAAATAATAGCAATTAATCCAAAGATTCCTACCATATTCCAAGCAGTCTCATATCCTCTGTTATCAATCACATTTCCAAAGATCAGATTGCCTATACCCTGAAAAGCACCTGCCATCACACTTATCATAGAGTTCATCCTGCCCCAATGGGTTGATGGAACCCGCCTTGTCATATATGGCTGACTGCCAATCGTATTAAATACCTCTCCTACTGTAAAAATTATCATAAGCATAAAACAAAGGAGTATGCTGTCTTGGGCAAACCTGAAGCAGAAGAGCCCTATAACTATAAGGCTCTCTCCCACTAAGATTTTCCTTACATCCATAAGCTTTGCAAGCAGGGTTGTTATAACAGGTGTTGCAATAATAACCACAATACCATTTGTGCTGGTCAGCATACCAAATATAGTTGCTCCCTTGGCACCATATAGGTTTTCCATATTGAGCGGCAGAAGATAATTAAACTGCGAATACACAAGGCTTGCAAAACCGCACATGAGAAAATATATCAAAAAGCTTGGTCTTTCCTTTAAAATATTCCAGATTTTCTCACCGTGCCGTTCTTCCTCATACTCATTGGTGACAGTTTTTTCAATCCTCTGTCTTTTTATATACAAAATAATAAGAATTGTGGATGCAAGTGTTGAAAATCCATCAATCAAAAATGCCAGGTTAAGGTATTTTTCAAATAAAAATCCACCAATGGTAGGTGCCAGAATAAGTCCCAGATTCATGCCAAGATACTGTAGGCTGTATGCCTGTTCCCTGCCCTCGCTGTCGCTCAAATCCGCTATCAAAGCATCATATGATGGTCCCTCAATGGTCGCAAAGACACCGGCAATATATAAAATCAGAATACTGTAATTAGACACTGGAATAAATCCACAGATGATGTATGCAGTAACTGTAATCAGGTCACAGATGACAATTATAGCTTTTCTATTCCTGTGATCAGCAAGTTTTCCACCAATCAGAATCATAGGAAACTGCAGCATCAACATAATCACATCGATAAATGCAATAAATGTGGCGGTATACCCCAGTTTATTTTTCATAATAAGGGTAAGCAGGGGCCAGATGAGCGTTCCCATGCTGGTTACAATTCTGCCGAAGAAAAGGACATAAATCTCCCTGCTCAGATTTTTATACTGTTTGAACAATTTCATAATTAACTCCCAATTTATTTTCTAGCATCTGCCACATGGCTGCGTTTGAATTTTCTCTCCCACAGCAAATAAGCAGCCAGAACCATAACTCCTGTTACAAGCCAGCAGACTGGGTCTGTCCAGCAGACACCAGAGTATCCAAAAGGCTTTGACACAATAGCAATAACTAAAAATCTGCTGACAAGCTCCACAGTACCACAAAGCATCGGCACAAGAGCCTGATTAAGCCCCTGCATGGCACTCCTGTATACAAAAATCCATGCCAGTGGAATCATACAGGTGCAGGCACGAACCAGATATGTATGAGCATAGCCCATAGCCTCCGCTGTTGGATTTGGTATAAACATGGAAATCATCCAAGGCTCAGCAATAAGACTTATTACAGCTCCAAGAACACCAACTATGGCACACAAAACAAATCCACAGCGCATACCCTTGTATATGCGGTCGTATTTGCCAGCCCCCAGATTCTGACCACAGTAGGTAGCCGAGGTTGTACCAAGGGATGGCATCGTCTGGGTGGTCAGGTTGATAATCTTTGAAGCTGCTGTGTAGGAAGCCACAACACTTGAGCCAAACACATTGATAGCCGCCTGCAAAATCATGGTTCCTATTGCAGTAATCGAGTAATTGATAGCCATAGGTATGCCAAGGCTTAAAAGCTTCTTGGAATTATCCCAGTCATAGTAGAAGTCCTCCCTAGACAGACGAAGCAGCGGGAATTTCACATACATATATATAAAGCAGAGCACAGCCGAAACTCCCTGTCCTATCACAGTGGCATATGCTGCACCGGCAGTACCCATTTTTGCAAATACAATAAGTACAAAATCCAAAATTATATTTAAAACAGAAGCCAGCAAAAGGAAATACAAAGGAGTCTTGCTGTCTCCCACCCCGCGCAGAATGCCAGCTTCCACATTGTAAGCCATGGTCAGAATCAGTCCTGCAAATATAACCTTGATATAGCTGTCTGCCATTGCAAGGATGTTGTCAGGCACATTAAGCAGCATGAGCAGATTCTTTGAAAATATCGTTGTAGGCAGAGACAATATCAGTGACACCAATATTGTGAGCACAACAATAAGAGCCACAAAATGTCTGAGCTGCTTGTGGTTTCCAGCTCCAAAAGCCTGAGCAATCATAACACCAAAGCCCTGGGCAATACCATTTGCAAAACCTAAAACCAGAAACATGAGACAGCCGGTAGTACCTACTGCTGCCAGAGCCTCCTCACCCAGATACTGTCCTACAATAATAGTATCCACCATATTGTAGAGCTGTTGGAACAGATTTCCCAAAAGGATTGGAATACTGAACATAATGAAAATTTTCATTGGACTGCCGGTTGTTAAATCTTTTGTCATTTCTTTTGCCATGGTTTATTGCTTATCCTTCTCGTTAAAATAATATATAAGGAGATTATACTGCTTATTTACTTTCTTTTAAATACAAATCTGTTAATTTCCGTTGTCCAATCGCGTCTCGTAACTTATCAAGTTATTTTCCGTTGTGTAACGTACATTTTCATGCTGCTATTAAGTTATGCAACAATTGTTTTAAACCAATACCAATTCAGGAAAAGGCGATAGACGGGCGCAAGACGTCCAGTGGACGTCTGCTCTGCGCCGACCGAAGCGGAGCGGAGACAAGAACCCGCACCGCGGGTGAGTGGCTCCACTATCGCTCTCAAAACGAAAAAGACATCGCCTTACGACGATGTCCTCTTTGTTTTGAGAGCGATAGACGGGGCTCGAACCCGCGGTCTCGACCTTGGCAAGGTCGCGCGTTACCAACTACGCCACTATCGCATTCAGTTTTCTGTGCTTTGTTGTGTTCCCTCAAGCACATGACCTATAATACCGAAAACCTTTCATTATGTCAATACTTTTTTTGATTTTTTTTAAATATTTTTCATATTATTGTTTTTCCCCCATAGAATATACTAATTAGCAGGTTTAAATAGCTATATCTGAGGAGGTAAACATGAGTGCAAAAACAAAAATTGTTGTTGTAAGAATGAAAAATTTAATTTTCACAGGAGTACTAATCGGCATTGCCATACTTATGCTCTTTATGATTATAAATGTTTTAGTGTCCGGCAGGAAGTCTGCCACACCTGCAATGGCTCCATCTTTATATGTCCCTGGTGTCTATTCTTCATCCGTGCTATTAAACGGAAGCTCGCTTGATGTGCAGGTTACAGTTGACGACAATTACATAACATCCGTAGAGCTTGTCAATCTGGACGAGACAATCCAGACTATGTACCCTCTCATCCCATCTGCAATGAACGAGCTGTCAGATCAGATTCTTGAGAACCAGTCTGTGGACAATATTACATATTCCCAAGGAAACCAGTACACATCCATGGTGCTCATGACAGCAGTCGAAGATGCACTGAAAAAAGCATATGTCCAGATTGACTAACCACTTACAAAACCATGGAAACGGCTGCCTTATAGTCAGTGAGATTTTGAGCTTTTTTAATCTTTTTCCAAAGCTTATCCGAGTTCTCAAAATCCAGTCTGAGATATGACCAGATTTCCTTCATTCTAAAAATTGCATCCTTTTCTCCTGAGAAGATTGCAAGATATCCATTCAGTATCTCATCATGCCAGCCTTTAAGCCTCTGTCTGTATTCCGCCTTCTCCATGGTTAACCCCTTTATCTGAGCAGCCAGCGAAGGATGCATGAACATTCCACGCCCTATCATAAAGCTGTTTACATCAGGGTACCGCCCACTTAAGTCCATAAATTTATCAGGGCTGTCTATGTCTCCATTGTAGACAAGCCTTGTCTTGGTCTGGTCTATCATTTGATAAGCCTTATCAAAGTCATAAAGCCTGACCTCACCCTTATAAAAGTCTTTCTGTACCCTTGGATGGATAGTAAGCTCCGAAATAGGATACTTACAATAGATTTGGAGCAATTCATCCCAAAGTTCATCATTTTCGAATCCCACTCTGGTTTTTATAGTCACCTTCATATCACTGATTGAATACAGCTCATATAAAAAATTATCCAGTCTTTCTGGATTAGCCAGTATGCCAGAGCCTCTGCCCTTTGACACAACTGTCCCTGACGGACAGCCAAGGTTGATGTTTACTTCCTCATAACCATAATCCCGAAGCTTATGAGCCATCTCCATGGCTTCCTCACCAATTATTGTCATAAGCTGTGGAACGACAAATATCCCAGCATTATTGTCAGGAGAAATGTCATTTTTTATCTTAAAATTCATTCTCTTGGCTGCTGGGATAAATGGTGTGTAATATTTGTCAATGTAATCGAAATGGTGATGAAACGCATTTCTGATTATATATCCTGTGAGCCCCTCCATGGGAGCCAAATATATCTCTTTTGTCAAAGCTTATTCCTACTCTTGTTTAAGTCCTGAAAGATAGTCATCAATGGCTGTTGTATCACAGTGGTATGTCTCTGCCGGCTTTTTGTCCTCATAATAATTGTATCCTGAGTAGCCTGCCCAGCCCACTACTAACGCAAGCACTACCCATCCAAAACATACTCCGATAACATGCTTTACTTTATTTCTTGCAAGAGTTTTCTTACGATTTGCTTTCTCTTTCTTATACTTGTCAACTTTTTCCTGACTCATAGAAAAATCTCCTTTACACTCAATGCCTTAATTTTATTACATATTTCTCGAAATATCAAGGCATTTCATCATGGCTTCTATGACTGCACTTCTCATTCCCTTTTCCTCAAGCACACGTACTGCCTGAATTGTGGTGCCTGCCGGTGAGCAGACCATGTCCTTAAGCTCTCCCGGATGTTTTCCTGTCTCAAGTACCATCTTAGCGCTTCCCAGCACTGCCTGGGCTGCAAACTTATATGCCTGCTGTCTTGGCATGCCTCCTGCCACTGCTGCATCTGCCATGGCCTCGATAAACATAAACACATAGGCTGGTGAGCTTCCACTAACCGCAGTTACTACGTCCATGAGGTTCTCTGTGATTATCTCTGTCTCAGAAAAGCCATCGCATATATCCTTTACCAGTGCTGTCTCCTCGTCTGTCACAAGCTCATTAGGGCACATTCCCATCATGCCCTCCTTGACCATTGCTGGTGTATTTGGCATGGTTCTTATGACCTTAAGCTGCTTTCCAAATGCCTGGTCAAACCACTCAAGGCTTTTTCCCGGAGCAATGGATATTACAATTGTATCATCCCTTACCACGTCTTTAATCTGGTCAATAACCTCTGCATAATACTGAGGTTTTACAGCTAAAAAGAGTACATCCGCAAACTCTGCCACCTCTTTATTATCAGCGGTCACTTTTATATCAAACTGGCTTTTTATCTTTTCTCTTGTAGCCTCGGTTTTGGCAGAGACAAGCACATCCGCCTTAGCACACTTTCCTGACTCAAGCACTCCTGAGAGCATTGCCTTTCCCATATTTCCACAACCGATAAATCCAAGCTTAAGACTCATTTCATTTCCTCCTCACTAACAAATGTTTTCACTGTAGTCTTTGCCTGTCACATCATAAACTGTGACCAGTAACAGTTTAACACATTAAAGCGTTGTTGAACAGCCACTAATTGGTGCTCCACGATGTGAAACCGCTGTGGAAAATACAATCTGTGTCCTGGTCTTTCCAAACCTCTGTAATTTATTGATAAAATCATCCAATTCTCCCGTGTTTGCAAACTGCACCTCCAGAAGCATGGCATAGTCTCCTGTCACGCAGCTGCACTCTATGACATTTGGCATATTCTCCACAAATGGATAAAACTCCTTCTTCTGCACCGGTTCCAGATCAAGATTGATAAAAGCCTTTACATTGTAGCCGATTGCCTCAGAATTGATTTCCGCATGATAGCCATTTATAATGCCATTTTTCTCAAGCCTCTCTATTCGTGATGTCACAGCAGGAGAAGATAAAAAAACCTGTGCTGCTATATCCTTTATGGATATTCTGGCATTTTCCTGCAATAATTCCACAATCTTCTGGTCAACCACATCTAAACCATTTTTCATATTGTTACCTCTCATTTCTTAGGTACAGAAAACCTGCCTCCAACTGAATCTGCCACTTGGCAGCTTTTCCTGCACGTTTTTAATACATAAAACCTGCCACCGGCAGCTTTTATTGCATACTTTGGTATACATAAAAC
>URLU01000029.1 GCA_900548765.1 uncultured Lachnobacterium sp. | reverse complement strand
TCACGCAGCTCTTTTACCATTCCTGCTGTAATAGCCATTTCATTTTCCTCCAAATTCACTTTGAGGTGGCCACTTGGGTCACCTCATATGTTTTCATGCCTTAGTATTCAGAAAAGTTGCCGGCGGCAAGTTTTCTGTATTGATAATTACTCTTCTACTGGAGCTTCCTCAGCTGTCTCTTCTGCAACAACTTCCTCTGCGCCCTGCTTAGCCTCGATAACAGCATCAGCCATCTTAGATACGATAAGCTTAACTGCTCTGATAGCATCATCATTACCAGGAATTACATAATCAAGCTCGTCTGGGTCACAGTTTGTATCAGCAATACCGATAAGTGTGATTCCAAGTGCCTGAGCTTCCTGAATACAGATATGCTCTTTCTTTGGATCTACAACGAAAATAGCGTCTGGAATTCTCTTCATATCCTTGATTCCACCGATATTCTTCTCAAGCTTATCCCACTCTTTCTTAAGTGCGATAACTTCTTTCTTAGGAAGTACATCAAATGTTCCATCCTCAGCCATTGTCTCAATAGCTTTAAGTCTTGCAATACGGCTCTGGATTGTGCGGAAGTTTGTAAGCATTCCACCTAACCATCTCTCATTTACATAGTACATACCGCAACGCTCAGCCTCGCTCTTGATAGCATCCTGTGCCTGCTTCTTTGTACCAACGAAAAGGATTGTACCACCCTGTGCAGCAATATCAGAGATTGCATCATAAGCCTCATCAACCTTTCCTACAGACTTCTGTAAGTCGATGATGTAGATACCATTACGCTCTGTGTAGATGTATGGTGCCATTT
This sequence comes from uncultured Lachnobacterium sp., assembly GCA_900548765.1. GTDB lineage: Bacteria > Bacillota > Clostridia > Lachnospirales > Lachnospiraceae > Roseburia. The sequence continues at coordinate 15,585 of URLU01000029.1, read as the reverse complement.
TAGGGTTCCATCTTCTTGTCTGATGTCCGAAATGAACACCTGCTTCGAGTAACTGTTTCATTGAAATAACGCTCATTTTAATTTCCTCCATTTGGTTGTTTTCTTCCGTGTGTTTCCCTTTTAAATGCCATCGGGCAAGCGTTTCCCGACACCGGCATCTATCCGCACACGTGTTTTATAGTTTTAAAGCCTTTGGCATTATAACATGTCAAAGGCTTGAGTGCAAGACTTATTTAAGAAGTTCTACAATTTCTTCGTATGTAGAGCCTACTTTGATATTATATTCTCCCGCGTGGAGAGTTCTGGAAACCCCTGTCTCTCCCAGATATTTTCTAAATGACTCCGCATCATCTATTATTCCATCCTCATACAGGCTCTCTGCCACATCTCTTGCTATGTCTCCTTTTTCTATCACAAGGGTAACATATTCATCCTGTACATCATCTGTGCCGGTCTCACCTGTAATATTAGAATCGTCTGTCTGATTTGATGTATCTGTAGTATCAGACGCACCTGTCTGATTATCCGCAGTATTTTGCGCATCTGCATTATTCTGTGCGTTCACATCATCTTCTGCATCTGTATTATTCTGCACATCTGCACTGCCCGACACAGCCTCATCATTTGCAGTATCATTTTTATCGTCACCGCTGGTCTGGTTACTTAAAGTCTCAGTTGTGGTCTCCAGCTGTTGATTTATATCCATCTGGTCTGTATTATCTGCTTTCTTATTGGAAAAAAGCATAAACATCAAACAAGTAAAGATAATTCCCAGACCAAGCCCTCTTAAATAGTATTTAAGTCTCACCTATCTTCTCCTCTATGCAGCCCAATTACAAGCCTTACCTCTCCCAGACCTCTATCCAGAAGCTTGGCAATCTCAACATCCGATTTACCCTCTGCATGTAATCTCAAAATTGCATCATTATCGTTTTTCTCATTAATCTCAGTATCAGTCTCTGGTTTTTTCCTGACTTCAACCGCCTTTTTTATGCTTTCAGACTTTACTTTCTTTTCAACAGGGATTTCCTTCTTTTGAACTTTAGCCGGCTTTTCAATTACAGGTTCAGGCTGCTGTAATCTTGCCTGTGCCCTCAGAGTTTTTTCTGTCATCTGCTGTTCAACATCATGCAGATTGGCCGTAAGCTTCTGTAAATTAGCCGCCAAGTCTGTCAAATCCTTGTGCTTATCATTTAACATGCTGTACAGGAACATAATCTCATTATGAGACTTGTTTATGGATTCCAATACAGTGTCGCTATACTCGCTTATTCCGTTTATCTTGTCATTGGTTTCTTTCTCAAGTGCCCTCTTGGTTTCCTCTGTAGTTTCGTCTATTCCAGTCTCAATCGCATTTTGGATTTCTGCCTTTGCTTTTTCAAGCTGCCTGTCCAGAATAACCCTGAGTTCTTCCTCACTCATCTTGGCAATCTGATCAACATCCTTTTGGGACAATTTATCAGAGACAAAAAAACTGCCAACCAAAAATACTACGCCTATAACAATTAATGTAATCTCTAATGCAGTCATTTTCTTCCCTCTATATCTTAATATCAAAAGAACATGCTGTATTCTTCTGAATTACCTTTCCATTTTCCTTTACTTTGCTTTTCTTCTTTCTGAATCTACCACCATCACCAGAATACTGACCGCCACCATTTTCAGTATCAGTTTCACTCTTTGTCTTATCAGTCTCATTGGTATCTGAAACCTGATGTGCCAGTGTGTCCTCTCTCTGGTCAACCTGAACCTGAATATTCTGCTGGCTCTGCATAGGCTTTGCATCCTCCTGATGCTTTAAATATGCCACATCATCTGTTCTTTGAATCATGCCATTAAAATCTACCGGTCTAATCGTCATAACAAGCTCCCTATCAGTCAACCAAAATATCAATATATGGTCCCATAATTTTCTTCATCTTAATAAGTGATTTGGTGTGTAACTGGGACACTCTCGACTCAGACACCTCCAGAATCTTACTGATTTCCTTCAAAGTCATTTCTTCATAATAATATAACTCTATAACCCTACGCTCCTTTTCAGTCAGCGCATCTAAAGCTTCCACCAGAGTTTTCTTAAGCTCTTCTTTCTCCACAACCTCTTCTGGCTGGGTGAAATGGGAATTATAAGTTGTATCCATAGCCGGCTCTGTGCCGTTCTCCTCAAATTCTGTCATTGATACGAGATTTGAGACCTTAAGCTGTGACTGCCAGTTTAACAGTTCATCCGGCGAAATGCCCAGCACCTGTGCAATCTCATCATCTGACGCATTCCTTCCAGTCTGTGCCTCTATCTGTTTTACCGCTTCGTCAAGCTTTCGCTGACGCTGTCTGACTGTTCTCGGTATCCAATCCATTTTTCTGATTTGATCCAGTATTGAGCCTCTGATTCTAAGGCTTGCATATGTCTCAAACTTAACATTTTTATCTGCATCAAACTTGTCTATCGCATCAATCAGTCCAAATATTCCATAACTGACCAAATCATCATATTCTACATTATGCCCCAGATACATACTAAGCCTTCCAGCAACAAGCTTAACAAGCTGTGAATACTCAATTATCAACTGTTCTCGTAATTCACGCGTAGGCTTTTTCTGATAATCTTTCCAAAGCTTATCCTTATCTACTGTTTTCATCTAACCACCCACAATTAATCATCCGATGCTTCTGTTTCTTCATCAGTATTAATATTTTCTACATTATCTGGCTGCTCATCCACTGTTGTCTCTTCAGGTTCGGTATTTTTATCAGTATCATCCATATTTTTAAAATTCATATCAATGATAATTTTAATTACCACACCTATAATATAAAATACAATCAGGACAATTAAAAGTCTTTTTGTAAAATCTAATAAACCAAGTCCTGAGAACATTGTATACAGGCAGTCAATAAGTCCTGCCGTAAGCATAACAAGAGCTGGTATATACTTTGTTTTCATCTAAATCACCTTTTGTGGTTTTCCAACTGACTTAATTAAATATTCCCCATTTTCACAATTAAGCACAACTGTACGTCCATAGTTCAAGCCTGTATCTTCTGCAACAAGTCTTACCTTCAGTTCTTTGAGGATAATCTTTGCTTCCTCTGCATTTCGTTCTCCAACATTTCCAACAGATGAAAGTCCGCTAACCTCGAACATCTTTGCTCCGCCTGCAATCTTTGCAACCATTCGTGTCGGACTTGCCCCTTTTTCAATCATTTTCTTATATAATTCTCTGATTCCAGTATCACCAAACTTTGCGATATTGGAATTATTTTTAAGTTTAGTGCTGTCCGGCAGCATATAATGCACTAGTCCACCTATCTTAGTCACTGGATCATACAGCGTAAGTCCAATGCACGACCCTAACCCCAGCGTCGTCAAAGAATCAGGGGATTTAGCGATGTTAAGATCTGCCATCCCAACCTTAATCACATTTCCCATTCAATCTACCCCTATAGCTGTATTCCTAATGCACTTAATATCTTCTCATATGAATCCGGATCCGGCATCAAAATATAATAACCATTCATGATTACATCATCTCCGAACTCTGTTTCAATAAAAAGCGCGTTATCCCCATACTGTCCGAACTGAATTGCAGGTACACTTAATATAGCTGCCGCCATATCTACAGCAATAAAAGGTACAGATGGCTGTATTCTTAAGTTTGTCATGCTTGATAAAGCTGACAAATACGAAGCTGCAATTATATTGCCTATCTCCTTCATGGCTGAAAGATCCATCTCATCAAATGGTTCATTGTAAGAAGGATCCCTCATCATAAGTTTATTTACAAGGAAATGCGCTGATGGAAGTTCCATCAGAAACATCATGCTTCCTGTAATGTCCTCACACACCTCCAAAAAGATTCCGACAACTGTCTCCTCTTCCGGACAGATTGCTTCTCCAAGCTTTGCTGCATCTATAAGCTGTACCTTTGGAACATTCATTTCCATTCTGGTTCCAAGCATGCTTGCAATAGATGTAGTAGCATTTCCAGCTCCAATGTTTCCGATTTCTTTCAGAACATCCATATACATTTCATTTATATTTTCTAACGAAAACGAACTCATAAATTCCTCCAAATTTTATATAGTGAGGCTCATAGAACCTCACTATAATAAACTAATTATTATCTTTTTCGTCAATGATTGCGCCCAGTTCGAAAAGAGAGATAAGCTCGTCACCACTCTTACCGATACCATTTATAAACAGGTCTTTTCCTGCATCTACATTCGGAGTCTCAATCTCATCAACTACCAATGTAACAACCTCGCACACTTCATCAACAATCATTCCAAGCTCGCCTTTTTCCTCAAGCTTAAGGATAATTATTCTTGATGCATTTGTGAATACATCATCCTCTAATCCCATCTTGATTCGCGCGCTCATAACTGGAACAATCTCACCACGGAGATTTATTATTCCCTTAAACCATACCTGAGCCTTTGGAACTCTTGTGATTTTCTGCAAGCGAATAATATTGTCCACGTATCCGATATCAATACCAAACTTCTCGCCGCCGATTCTGACAACGATAAACTGTTTGGTTTCCTTCTCAGTTGTATCTACTATATCTGCCATATTTCTCCGCCTCCCATTACATCAGTGTATTAACGTCAAGAATCAATGCAACTTCACCATCACCAAGAATAGTTGCGCCACTAATGAGCTTATTGCCGTTAATATATTTGCCAAGTGACTTAATAACGATTTCCTGCTGTCCAATAAGGTTGTCAACAACAAGACCTGCCTGTGAATCGCCCTTCTGTACAATAACGACTGTAAGGTGATCCGGTTCCTCTTCTTTTGGCTCAATATCAAGCATCTTATCAAGTCTGATAATAGGAATTACACTTCCACGCAAATGAATAACTTCCTTTGCCTGAACATATTTAATATCATCAACAGAAATATCTTCTATATTAGAGATAGAACCAAGTGCAATTGCGTATTTCTCATCTCTGATTTCAACCATCAGTGCCTGAATAATAGCAAGTGTAAGTGGAAGTCTTACTGTAAATGTTGTACCCTTGCCAAGCTCTGTAGCGACCTCTACATCACCACCGAGCTGCTCGATACCAGACTTAACTACGTCAAGACCTACACCTCTTCCTGAGATATCTGTTATCTTCTTTGACATTGAGAAGCTTGGCAAAAATAAGAAGTTTATGATCTCCTTCTGGGACATATTCTCAGCCTGATCAGCTGATACAAGTCCACGCTCGATTGCCTTTGCCTTTACAGCCTGTGTATCAATACCATTACCATCATCACCAACCTTGATGACAACGTTATTTCCTTCCTGATATGCATTAAGGAAAATAGTTCCTACTTCCGGCTTGCCTCTCTCAAGACGAAGCTCATTGCTCTCAAGACCATGGTCCGCTGAGTTACGAAGCAGATGCTGTAATGGATCTCCAATCTGGTCAACTACTGTTCTGTCTAATTCTGTATCCTCACCAGTGATAACCAGACTCATCTTCTTATTGAGTGTTCTTGATAAGTCTCTGATCATACGAGGATACTTCTGTGTAACACTCTCAATTGGAACCATTCGAACCTTCATAACTGATTCATGAAGATTTGTTGTGATTCTCTCAAGATATTCTATCTGGTCATGCAGATTCTGGCTGTTATCCTGTCCATCAGTCGAACTGATAGAAACAAGTGAATTCTTTGCAATAATAAGCTCTGATACCTGATTCATGAGTAAATCAAGCTTCTCAATATCAACTCTGACCGTACGGCTTGTAGCAGGTTTTCCTGCTCCTGTCTTTTTAGCCGGTGCTGCAGCCTTATTCTCTGGCTGTTTAGCAGGCTGTGCCGCTGCTGGCTTAGTCTCTGCCGCTGCTGTTTCTTCCCTGGCTGGAGCAGCCACTGTCTCTGCCGGTACTGTTGGCTCTTCGCCCTCAACTCTAAATGAAGTAAGCTCTCCGCAGATAACCTTGTCTACTTCTGATACATTTTCAGCAGCCTTCTTAATCTTTTCAATATCCTCAGCAGATGAAACAAGGAAACTGAAATCTAACTCAAACTTCTCATCCTCAATATCCTGTGAACTTGGTCTGTACACAACAATGTCTGAGAAATCTTCAACCGCTCTGAATACTAAAAATGCTCTTGCAGCCTTGAGCAGACATTCCTGCTGTACATAAACAGTAAATCCATATATTTTCTTACCTTCAGCAATAGCAGAATCAACTGCCTTTTTCTCACTGTCAGTTAACTCTATTGAAGAATACTTTTCACCACCATCTGTGTTCTGAACTGCCGGTGCTTCTTTCTTTTCTTCCGACTCAGCCTGTGCCTCTGCGCTCTCTCCGTCCGCTCTTGCAATGAAATCATTTAGTTCTTTAATAATAAGCTCATTGTCTTCTGTTCCTTCATCTGAGGTCTGCTTGATATTTTCAACATACTTATCTATAGCATCAAGGCATTTAAAGAGAAGATCAATCATTGCACTGTCAACTTTGATTCTATCGCTTCTGACTTCCTGGAATACATTCTCCATATCATGGGTGAGATGCTGCATTCTCTTAAATCCCATTGTACCAGCCATGCCCTTTAAAGAGTGAGCTGCTCTAAACACTTCATTAATTGTGTCCTTATTATCAGGCTCCTGCTCCAGTGTCATAATACAATCAGACAATGTCTGAATATGTTCTGAACTTTCATCAATAAAAATCTCTAGATACTGACCTACATCCATTTATCTTACCCCCACATTCTTTGTGATAGTTTTAGCGACATTATTCAGGGAGACAACTTCATCAACTACTCCAGCCTCCGCTATTGCTTTTGGCATTCCGTATACCACACAGGTCTCCGCATTCTGCGAAATGACATATATCGGTTTCTTCTTGCATAGGGAAAGAATACCATTGGTGCCATCAGCACCCATTCCCGTCAGGACAACACATACAATCTGGTCATATCCGCTGTCTGTCAGTGAATCATATGTAATATTCGCGCATGGCCTCAAACCGCCTATTGCAGGCATATCATTCAAAGCAATTTTGTGGCTGCCATCTGCGTTTTTCTTTACAGTCATGTGCCTTCCACCCGGAGCAACATATACATGTCCTTTTTCCAGCTTGTCTCCATCCTGGGCTTCCTTGACTTCTACTTCACTAATTTCATTCAGCCTGTCAGCCATTGATTTGGTAAATCCTGCCGGCATGTGCTGAACTAAAACAATCGGTGCATCAAGATTCTTTGGCAGATGAGGAATAACACTCTGTAAAGACTTAGGTCCTCCTGTTGAACAGGCAATAGCTACAATCTTATTGTTTCCTGTTGCTTTAAGTCTTCTGACGGTTCCTGCAGATTGTGGTCTTGACATCGGACTTGCTTCTGTGACAGGTTTTTCTGTCCTTGGCACAGCTCTTGTCACTACGGCTGCTCTGCCTATAACTCTTGTCCTCAAAACCGCATTCAGAACGGACATTAATCTGTTCTTAAAATCTTCGCCTTTTGCTTCTATGATATTGGTTGGTTTTGCTACAAAGTCAAGAGCACCAAGCTCTAACGCCATAATCGTTGTCTCAGCATTTTTGGTCGTCAGTGTACTGACCATTATGACATTTGCCTTTATCTTCTCTTCCTGTAGCTTTTTCAGTAGCTGCAGACCATCCATTTTAGGCATGTTTACATCTAAAATAACTCCGTCATATGAATTAGCTTTAATCTTTTCATATGCTTCTACGCCATCCCTGCATATATCTGCCACCTGAAAATTATTGTCTGAATTGATTATATCACACTCAACTCTTCTCATGAGTGCAGAATCATCAACAACTAAAATATTCTTCTTCATACACTCTCACCCGTTCTCTTTCTTGCGAATTTTACGCTCCTCCTCAAAGACAAAACGTACTATTCTTTCTCTGTCTTTTAAATCCTTAAACACAAATTTACCTCTGTTAAAATACATGCCCTGAGCATTCGGTGCCTCGTATCCGTCTATAATCTGCACAACCAGAATAAACTTTCCATGCACTACCATATTTTCAAGTGGTGCGATAACAAGTACATAAGAACCAGACTTTAATTTCTCATCACAGGAAAATCTGAGTCCTCCGCCGCTTATATCAAGCATAGTTGCCTTTTTAGGCAGCTTTTCTGCACCCTCATCATGTAATTCAGATAGTATTTCAGCCGTAGTCTCAAGATTTGCGATTTCCCTACTAATCTCGTAGTAAGTCATTTCTATAGAGCAGTCCATTCTAAAAAACTCTCTACGCTGGAATTTGACAGGCATGGACAAAATCTCCATATCAAGCAGATATAAATTATCTGTCTTGTAACGCTTTCTCACGATACAATTACAGCTATATAATCCATTGTGAGTGTATAAAATCATCTCGCAGCGGATTCCCTCTCTGAATAGTACCATTTTACCATCAATTGTCGGCATAGTCACCTCTAAATTTTTATCAGATAAAAAGTCTACTACAGAGCTCTTAAATTTCTTTACCTCTGTGTCTAAGCCATTTTTTTGTTGTTCCAGCTGATAAGATAATATAATATCTACCTTGTCTCCTAATCTTATTAATGATTCAAGAGTCATCTCATTTCTCCAAAATTACTTTTTCTTCTTTAACAAGTTCATAAAAATATGCGATATTCCATGATATGTTATATTCGGCTCCACCGTAGGATCTAAAAGGCAGGCTGTAATCGATTCAAAAGCCTTTGCCGATTTGGAATTTGGCTCAGCAAGCGAAACTGTCTTCTGTGCCCTGACTGCCCTCTCAATAGCCGAATCGTCCGGAATAATCCCCAGATACTCAAGCCGCCCCTGCAGGAACTGACTGACAACAGAATTAAGCTTATCGAATACCATTCTGGCATCATCATAAGAGTTCACCTTGTTTGCTATTACATTGATTGTAGTGTTAGATGCCACAAATTCCGGACTCTTATAAAGAGCCTTGAGCAGTGAATAGGAGTCAATCAGTGAGCTCGGCTCAGGTGTCGTCACCAGAATAACCTCTGGACTGGCAAGTACAAACTCAAGAACCTGATTTGAAATTCCAGCCCCAGTATCTACTATTACAAAATCTGCAATCTCATTTAAGATATCCATTGATTTTATGGTATAGCTTATCTGCTCCTTACTCAGGTTATTTAGTCCTATTATCCCAGAACCGCCGGATATAAAACCTATATCTAATGGACCTGCTGTTATTATATCAGTAATACTTTTATTATTGTATATCAAATCCGAAAGATTGTACTGCGGTATGGCTCCAAACATTACCTCCACATTCGCAAGTCCAAAATCAGCATCAAAAATAATTACTCTTTTTCCTTTTTTGCTTAACTGAACAGCAAGGTTAACTGCGACATTGGACTTTCCAACACCACCTTTACCACTCGTAACCGTAATCACGCGTGCGTTGTTTCTGTTTTTGTTTTTGTTCATCGCATTTCTAAGTTGTTCAGCCTGATCCATTTATTTGCCTCCAAGCAGTTGTTTAACAATCTTTTGTGTGTCAAACACTTCAATGTCATCAGGCACACTCTGACCATTTGTTATATATGACAGACTGGCACCTGTATACATTCTGATATTAAAGATGTTACCATATGTAGATGTTTCATCAAGTTTAGTGAATATAAGCTTAAAATCTGATATTTCACGATAAATGTCTACTATTTCTATGAGGTCCTTGTATTTTGTGGTAGCACTTAAAACAAGATATACCTCCTTTTCATATTCTGGATTAATTCCGTTTATAAGCTTTTTGATGTCTGCACGCTGGGTTTCATTTTTATGTGAAAATCCCGCTGTGTCGACAAAAATCAAATCATAGTCCTCGAATTTTGCAATTGCACTGTCCAGCTCCTCGACTGAATATACAATCTCCATTGGTGCTTCAAGGATATTGGCATATACCCTGAGCTGCTCTGTAGCTGCAATTCTATAGGTATCTGCTGTGATAAACGCAACCTTTTTGTCCATTTCACCCCTGTATTTTGACGCAATTTTGGCAATTGTTGTAGTCTTTCCTACTCCTGTTGGTCCAATAAAAAATGAAACCCTTGGCTTCTGACCATTCAAGTCTATAGTGCTGGTCTGCCCAAATCTGAGCACAAGCTTCTGATATACATTGGACAAAATGACATCCACACTGTTACCCGGCTTTAAGAATTTCTCTACCTCATCCATAACCTGATTGATATACTTCTCATTTACATCATTATTTAAGAGGGTGTTATACAAAATTCTTGCAAATTTTAACTCTTCACTGCCCTTACTCTGCTTAGGTTTCGCCTCTGGCAGTGGCTGTAAAGCATCATCCTTTTCATCCTTAGGGTTTTTGCCAAGCTTTTTTTCCAATATATTGGACAGATTATCTAATCTCTCCTCAATATTCTTATCATCCCTGGTCTTATTTTCATGTTCCTGCACAATGCTCTCATATGATGGTGTCCTGACCGGTTTAGGTATGGCAATAGCCTCATCCGCAGCCACATTGATATTCTCATGAGCTTTCTTGGCAGCCTCTAACACCTTAGCCTGGCTTGAAGTCTCCTCTCTCTCCTCAAGAGCGGCTGTCACCTCATATGTAGAAGACTTAAAGGTCTTAAACATCCCTTTTGGCTTTACTTCCTTAACATTAAGAATAACAGCGTTTTCGCCAAATTCATCCTTTGCTTTTTGTATTGCTTCTTCTTTTGTTTTCCCCTGAAATTTGTTAATTGTCATTTATGCAGTCACCATTCCTACCGATTGTAATTCTACATTAGATTCAACCTCGTTGTATGATACAACAATCAAATCTTTGAAGTAATCTTCTGAAAGTTTCTTAAAATACATTCTCACAATTGGAGATGTAATAATAATAGCACTCTTTCCAAGGCTTTCTAATTTCTGAATTTCTGTTTCTACAGAATTCATAATAGCCTTTGTTCGCTCCGGATCAAGAGTTAAATAAGCCCCCTGCTCTGTCTGCTTTACAGACGACATAATCTCCTGCTCAATCTTCGGATCCAGCGTGATAACACTAGTAGTCTCATTGGCTGGGAAGTATTTGCTTGAAATAGCCCTCTTAAGAGCCTGTCTTACATATTCTGTCAGCACATCCGTATCTCTTGTGGTCTGTGCATGGTCTGCCAGAGTTTCAAAAATAGTAAGCAAATCTCGTATAGAAATGCCTTCCTCCAAAAGATTCTGGAGCACCTTCTGGATTTCTCCAAGACCAAGCAGCTTTGGTATAAGTTCGTCCACAAGCACCGGATTAGATTCCTTAAGGTTGTTAACCAGATTCTGTACATCCTGTCTGGTGAGAAGCTCTGCAATATGCTGCCTTATAACCTCAGTCAGGTGGGTAGCAATAATAGATGGTGGGTCTACTACAGTGTAGCCCAGACTCTCTGCTCTCTCCCTCTGACTCTCTGTAATCCAGATTGCTGGCAGATGGAAGGATGGCTCAAAGGTTGGAATGCCTGTAATCTCCTCCTCTACATAGCCCGGATTCATGGCCATATAATGATCAAAGAGAATTTCTCCCTCAGTAACCTGGATTCCCTTGATTTTTATAATGTACTGGTTAGGATTAAGCTGGATATTATCCCTCAATCTGATAATAGGGACAACCGTACCAAGCTCAAGAGCTATCTGTCTTCTAATCATTACAACTCTGTCAAGCAGGTCGCCGCCCTGATTTACATCTGCCAGCGGAATGATTCCATAACCGAATTCAAGTTCAATCGGGTCAACCTGCAAAAGGGACACAACATTCTCCGGCCGTCGGATTTCTTCAGCCTCATTCTCAGCCTGATGTACCTCTTCCTCAATGCTCTCCACACCGATATTGTTGCTGATACTTCGTCCTGTCACAATAAATACAGCACCAAGTCCAAGGAAGAGCCACCACTCAAGTCTAAGTGGAGTGACAATTCCAAGGAAGATTAAAACACCGCCAACAATATACATAACCTGTGGTATACCAAAAAGCTGCTTTACAAGAACCCCGGAAAAATCCGCTTCATTTGAGCCCTTGGTGACAAGAATACCAGTTGAAAGTGATATAACAAGCGATGGAATCTGTGATACAAGTCCATCACCGATTGTAAGTATGCCAAACTGCTGAATTGCATCACCAAAAGTCAATCCCTGATTAAGCACACCCATTGCAGTTCCACCAATCAGGTTAATAAAAGTAATAATAAGGCCTGCGGTAGCATCTCCCTTTACATACTTTGTGGCACCATCCATAGCGCCAAAGAAGCTTGATTCTGCCTGAATCTTCTCACGTCTCTCCTTTGCCTGTGCATCAGTAATTGCGCCTGTATTCAAATCCGCATCAATAGCCATCTGCTTGCCCGGCATGGCATCCAGTGTAAATCTGGCTGTCACCTCGGCAATACGCTCTGAACCTTTATTGATAACGACAAACTGGATAATAATAAGTACAATAAATACAATAGCACCAATTATCAGATTACCTCCACCAACGAAGTTACCAAATGTCTTTACTACATTACCAGGATTACCTGTATAAAGAATAAGTCTTGTAGATGATACATTAAGAGATATTCTGAAAATTGTAGTAAACAGTAACAGGGTTGGGAAGAAAGACATATCCAGGACTTCCTTCACAAACAATACGTTAAATAATATGATGAGTGCAATACCTATATTTATAGCAAGCATTACATCAAGTAAAACGGAAGGAATGGGAATGATAAAGAATATAATCGCTGCAAGTAAATATATGCCAACTCCAATATCAGATTTCTTCAACATTCCTTTTTCCTCCTTTCTCTAGTATATTCTATTTGCTAGTTTCTAGCTTTGTAAATCGTAGCGAGTACCTCCGCAACCGCCTGATATAACTCAGGTGGTATCTCAGCACCTATATCAACATTGTGATATAGCATTCTCGCCAAGGGCTTATTTTCAACAATCTCTATGTTGTTCTCCCTTGCCACTTCCTTAATCTTCTGTGCCACATACTCCTCACCTTTTGCAAGGACTACCGGTGCAGCATTTACATCTGCATCATATTTTACTGCAACAGCAAGGTGGGTAGGGTTTGTAATTACAACGTCTGCTTTAGGAACATCATGCATCATTCTACGCTGGGAGGTCTCCTGCATCTTTCTACGCTGACGTCCCTTTATCTGTGGGTCTCCTTCAGTATTCTTGAATTCGTCCTTTACTTCCTGTTTGGTCATCTTCATATCTTCATTAAACTTGTGCTTCTGATAGGCAAAATCAGCAAATCCGATGACCAGATAGACAATGCTGATATATAAGCCTGTATCTATTATCACACTTCCTATCAGGGCTATTGCCTGATTAAGCGGGATTTCATAAAGTATAAATAATTCTTCCTTATGATTCTTCACCCGGCTGTATGCCACCCAGAATATAACTGCTATTTTAATAATTGACTTAAGCAGTTCAAAGAGCGAATCCTTGGAAATAATTCTCTTAAAACCATTTATAGGATTAAACTTGTTGAGGTCTGGTTTAAGTGGCTTGCCCGTTACCTTCCAACCAACCTGCACAACACTTACCAAAAAGGTTATCGCAAATCCAAACAAGAGGAAAGGCAGCATGGTAAGCAGCATCTGAAGCAAAATATCTGCCATATAGTGTGATGCTGCAACCGAGCTCACACCGGTGCTGTTTATCTTCAGAAAATCTGGCATTCTACTGTAGACATAATCAAAAATACCTACCAGTCTTTCTCCTACAAAAGAAATAAATATCTTAAGGACAAGAAACAAAACTATCAAATCAAAGGCGGCTGTAAGCTCTTTACTCTTAGTTACCTTACCATCATCTCTGGCATCCTTGAGTTTTTTGGCTGTGGCAGGCTCTGTTTTCTCACCGCCTTCGCCATCCTTTGCAAACCACTGTAAATTGTACTCTAACAAATATTTGCCTTTATCCTGTTCGTCAATATAATCCTTCAATTATCATAACCACCATTGTCTTTATTTCTTTATAAATAAAATTAGCAACACCAGGCAGAAGAAACACTGTAAAAAACATTACTGCAAAACCAACTAATAATTTAAGCTGCATACCAACCGAAAACATATTCATCTGCGGTGCAACCTTTGCCATAATTCCCAGAATACAGTTTAAAATCATAATGCAGGCAAAAAATGGAAGAAATATTCTAAAGCCTATTATAAACATATCCCCCATGTATTTCGTCATAGAAGACAGCAGATGATCCCAGTTAAAAGCAGCCTGTCCTAAGGGCACAACTGTAAATGAATCACAGACAGCCCTCAGTATGTAGGTGTGCATATCTGAAACAATAAGTATAAGCATAACAGTGTAATAATAGAAATTACCTGTTATTGTACTCTCGGAATTCATAGCCGGGTTAAACTCCACAGCCATGGAAAATCCCATATCCATATCAATTATATTGCCCGCAAACAAAATAATGGAATTGCAGATATACGCCGCAAAGCCAATCAACAATCCCGTTATCACCTCTCGAACAACAATGATTGAATATCCAACACTACTGGTATAATCCAAATCAGGTTTGTTCACAATATTATACATAAATAAAGCAACAAAAACTGAAAGACCTATTTTCACTCTACTTGGAACTGCACTATCCCCGAAGAATGGTGCAACAAAAACAAAGGATGCAATTCTTACAAGAATGAGCAAGAAATATTCAAAATTATGTAATGAAAAAGTAAAGTTAACCATCTTTTATCCCATGCTTAAATAATAACTAAAATTACTCCAAAGCTCTGTCATAAATCCTGACATATTATCAAGCATCCACGAGCCGCCTATCATCATTGTAACAAATACAGCCAGAATCTTGGGCACAAATGTAAGCGTCTGCTCCTGAATAGATGTAACAGTCTGAAAAATACTGACTATCAGACCAATTATCAATGACACTAACAGCAAAGGTGCTGAAGTAATTATCATTGTGTATATTGCATCTTTTGCAATATCAATAACTGCTTCCTGTGTAATCATATCTTACCTCCCTAATAGAACGTCTTAACAAGATTTCCTATTACTAAATCCCAGCCATCTGCAAGAATGAATAGCAATATCTTAAACGGCAGCGATATTGTGGTAGGCGGCAGCATCATCATACCCATGGACATGAGGACTGACGATACAACCATATCAATCACAATAAAAGGAATATATATTAAAAAGCCCATGATAAAGGCTGCTCTAAGCTCACTCAAAATAAATGCAGGAACTAATGTAGTAAATGGTATATCATCCACATCATCATATGTCCCACCTGACATGTCCACAAAGAGGGCTAAGTCCTTCTGCTGTGTCTGTCCATACATAAATTCCCTGAATGGTCCTTCTGCTTCTTTTAAGGCCTGTTCCTGAGTTATGGTTCCCTCATCCAGTGGTTTAATCGCATTATCATAAACGGTAGTAAAGGTTGGCCACATGATAAAAAGTGTCAGGAATAATGCCAGTCCAATCAGCACCTGGTTTGGCGGTGCTGTCTGTGTACCGATGGCAGTTCTCAAAAAATGCAGTACTATGATTATTCTGGTAAATGACGTAAACATTATCAGTATTGAAGGTGCCAGAGACAAAACTGTCAATACCAGAAGCA
>URLU01000028.1 GCA_900548765.1 uncultured Lachnobacterium sp. | reverse complement strand
TATATGGAAAAGTAACTTGTTCAGCAATTCACACCTCAAAAACTACAATTCACACCAAAGTACCTTTTTTTGAAACTAAATACTGTATAATAAGTACCATATTAAACAACATATTGATGACGACATGAAGGAAGGGAGAAAATTTATGAAGAAAAAATTATTAGCAGCTTTAATCGCAGGAACAATGGTGTTCAGCATGACAGCATGTGGAGGCTCAACTGATACTGGAAATACATCAGATACAGTAGAAACTGATGATAAAGACGATGCGGATACCACGGATGATGCTGACACTACAGATGATTCAGCAAGCGTAGGCGATGCAAAGGACGATATTGAGAGCGATACAGAGGAAAGCGGAGATTTCACATTACTTGATGTGACAGCAGACCTTGTGGATGCAGCAATTTATGCAGTGGATGACAGCAACACAGAGTATGTAATCACACTTTTTAGGGATTATGATGGATACAGCTACATCTCATTAATGAGTGTACAGGAAGATGGAACAGGCGATGTGCTCTGTGGACCATATGATGATTCAAACGTAACAAATGTTACAGATGAGGACAATGTAGATTGGACAGAGATTACTACAACAGATGTATACACAGGAGACGATTTTACAGCTGTTTTCGTAGAGGGTGATGATGGTTCTGTAGCTGTTGCAAATGCAGATTTATCGGTTGTTATGGAAGGACAGTATCTGACTGAGGACGAGGCTATAGATTATATGGGAGCTGCGGCCACATATATTCAGTAAGGATTTTTTAAAGCCAGAGGTTGGGGGACTGACCTCTGGCTTTTTTTGATACCAAAGTATGCAATAAAAGCTGCCAGTGGCAGATTTTATGTATGTCAGAAGGCTTATTGCAATTCACACCACCAAAAGAGCAATTCACACCAAAGTACTAATTTGAAGTATTAAATCCTGTATAATTATGCTTATAAAATACATTATCATAACGGAAATAAAGCGAGGAGGATATAGTATGAAAAGAGCTAAGAGATTATTAGCAATTATGCTGGCTGCCATGATGGTTAGTTCTACTATTGATTATAGTGGAATGGTGGTAGTTAATGCGGAAGAAAACGATGTCGTGACAGAGACAGCTGCAGAGACTGAGGCGGTTGCAGCTACCGAAGCAGATACCGAAATAGCTGCAGAGACTGAGGAAGTTACAGACACTGAAATGGCTACAGAGTCTGGGACAGGTACAGGAGCAGTTAATGAAAATGAAGCTGGTATAGAGAAACAGAATGCTGCGGAGTCACAAGCAGTAAGTATGCAGAGCGGAGCTGATACATCAAATGCTGCATCGGAAGTTCTGGCAGAACTGCCTGATAATGACACCTTATATGAGGGTTATGTGCAGAAGGTGTTATATGGAAATGGAATTGAGACATATGGTTCATGTGCGGGGGATAATCTGACAGGACAAAACAAAGAATTGTATGATGATATTAAAGCAAGAATAAAAAACGTGGCTGCTAATGGCGGTACTACAGCCTTTTCCTGCTTTGATACGTATGGTGTAGGTGTAAAATATAAGTGGAAAGGAATTAATTATGAAGACGCAAGAAAAAACAGGGATAAAGAATTGGAAAAAGTTGTAAGTGCTTTATTACTGGATTGCCCTTATGAAATGTATTGGTATGATACAGATAAAGGTTATAGTGCCTATGGTCAAGGCGGTGGTATTTGGATAGAAATGCCTTATATAAGTTTTGCAGTTAATAGTAAATATTGTAATGATTCTAATGATGAATATGAGGTTGACTCAGAAAAGGCAACAGCCGCAACAAATGCAGTAGCTTATGCCCAGACAATCGTAAATAAATATAAAGGTCAGACACCTTACAATCGACTGAAAGGCTATGCTGATGAGATTTGTAAGCGGGTGTCTTATGATGAGGATGCAGAAACAAAATATGGTGATATGAACCAGATGATAAATGTCTTTGATGGCAATACAGCTACAAATGTGGATAGTAGAGGCTACGCAATGGCTTTTCAGTATCTTTGTGATTTGGATGGTGGAATTACATGTTCTTCAATGACTGGAACAGTTTCATGGAATAATATCGATAGCAATAAAGTTGGTAGTGGAGCTTATATGTGGAATGTGGTTACACTGGATGGTGACAATTACATTGTGGATGTAGCAAATTGCGATGATATTGCCGAATCAGACAAGATGTTTATGGTTGGAGATAATAATGCATATAAGTATGATGAAATGACTAGCAGCTCATATACAGAAGCCCAGCTTAAAATTTCAGATAATAATTATGTAATAACTGTACCGGCTATTACATCCCAGCCGAAGGACACAACTGTAGAATCCGGTCAGACTGCAACGTTCGCAGTAAGTGCAACAGGGGCTGGCTTGATATACCAGTGGCAGGTTAACAGAAATGATGGTAAAGGATTTGTTGATATAGCAGGAGAAAATGAGGCAAGCTATACAACAGGAAAAGCTGATACAAATTGCAATAATTATAGCTATAAGTGCCTTATCAGCAATTCAAATGCTTCTGTCACATCAGAAGCTGCAACATTGACCGTGACAGCAAGTCCGGAAGCGGGAGTAACAGGCTCTGGAACAATGACTGACCCATACATAGTCAGCACATCTGATGATTTGAGACAATATCTTCCAGATGGATATGTGAAGCTTGCCAATGATATTGTCATAACAGGTTATGACATATCATTATACAAATATGAGGAATACACTAATACTGGAATTGACCTGAATGGTCATGTATTGGATTTTTCACAGATGAGAGATTTTGATGGTGGAAGAACAGCTGAGGGCATATTGGTGCGTGCTGCTAAGGGACAGAATCTAAACTTTAGAATAGATGACAGTAATCCTGATTCAAAGCATGGTGGAGCATATGTAAGAAATGATGGAACACCTATTACGGGAGGTGTCATTACAGGATTTGAATGTGATTACAGCTCCGGTGGTGTGACAAGCTGTATATTAGTTGATGATGCTGATTTTGCCATGACAGGAGGAACTTTCTACAAAAATAAAACCCATGAAGGCGGTACCTGTATAGGTGTTATGGGAAAATCTAATGTAAGGATTTCAAACACTGATTTTTATAATAATGAATGTGAATACTGGAGCTCTGGCATATGGTTTGGTGGTTCTGGCACTACATTATTAGAGATTGTAAACTGTAAATTTATTGATAACATGGGCTATTATACAAGCGTTATCTGCTCAGAAGCTACAAATACTATTATTGGGAACTGTGTGATACAGAATAATACCTCAAAGCGATATGGTGCAGTAAGAGTTGAGGGGGATGGCACTGCAATAATAAAAGATACCATGATTACGGGAAACGTAAATACTGAGACAGAAGACGACCCATATGCGCAGACGGCGGGCGTCTATATTCAGTCATATAATTCGCCACAGCTTATTTTGGATGGAGAAGTAATTATCAAAGATAATATTATAAACGGCGAGCAGAGAAATTTATATTGCTCTATACCGGTTAAGCTTGGTGACAATTTCAGCAAAGATTCAAAGGTTGGTGTATTTAACCGCACAAAGCTGTACGAGGAAGATGACATTTTACTTATCAGCAATATTGGAAGCTTTGCAGGCTGCTTCACCAGTGATGCGGCAAATGGCGAATTGTATGTAAAGGGTACAAGTCTCAATGTACGCATGAAGTCTCAGACACAGACAGAGGGAAAAATCGAGAAGCAGAATCCAGAGGGACTTGCATTAAACAATGATATAAACAGCCTAAGCTCAAGCCTCCTCACAGACCAGGAACGAGAGCTTGTCAAGAATGGTGCAGATGCAGTAGTGTATACAAGTTTTGGGGCGGAGACAGATAAGTCTGACCTGGAAAAGGTAAATGCCGCACTTGGCAGTCTGACTCTCGGCAAGGCATATGACATCAATTTGTGGGTTCAGGTAGGAGATAATGCAGCAAGACAGATAACCAGCACAAGCGAAAAAATCAACCTCAGCTTAAAGGTAGATGATTCACTTATAAATAGGAACGATAATATTAAGCGTACTTATAAGGTGATTAGAATACATGATGGTGTGGCGACAGTACTGGAAGGAAGCTTTGATGCAGCAACACAGATGTTTACCTTTGAGACAGACCTGTTTTCTACATACGCATTGACATATGTTGATACTATAGTATCACCAGAGCCAGGTATAACACCTCCGGATACTACACCAGCACCAGTTATACCAACAATTACTCTGCAGCCGGCACCTGCTGTACCAACAATTGCTTCACAGCCAGCATCAGCCAGCCCGGTACAGAGTGTGGCTTCACCAAAGACCGGTGATACAAGTTCTTCACTGTGGATATTTGCAATTATAATTATTGCAGGGGTGGGCATAATTGGATATGGACTTAGAAGACGTCATAGAAATGCTTAGGAATTTATCTGGGTGTGCTTCACCTTAAAAATCGGCATTAAAAAGGCTCCCATTCCGGGAGCCTTTTTACACAGCCGTGTATCCAAAGCGGTCATGTAACCAAAGCCACAGCCATGCAGCCCAAGCATCTGGCACAGACAGACCTGGTTGTCTGACTATGACCTCATTGCACCATCAACTGATAGAATCTCTCCTGTGACATAGCTTGCCATATCACTTGCCAGGAAAAGAAATGCATTTGCAATATCCTCCGGCTCCCCGATTCGGCGGAGCGGTATACGATTGATAAGTGGCTCGATTACGTTATCTGGAAGAGCTGCCACCATATCTGTTTTTGTGATACCAGGTGCAACAGCGTTTACACGGATTCCAAATGGTGCAAGTTCTCTTGCCAGTGACCAGGTAAGTCCGTTTATGGCAGTCTTACTTGCCGGATATGCAACTCCGCTTGGCTGTCCGCACAAGCTTACCATAGAGCTGGTTGAGAGGATAACACCATCGTGCTGGCTCTTCATCACCTTTGATACTGGCATAACCATGTTCATTACTGCGTTTACATTCAAGTCAAATATCTTGCGGAAGGCTTCCAGTGTGTAGTTGTCAAGAGGAGTGCTATCTGATACACCGGCATTGTTGACCAGAATGTCAATTCTGCCATATTTTCTGACCACTTCATCAACAAAAGCCTTTACTACATCTTCATCCATGAGATCTGGATAATCCCCGGCTACATCCCAGTCTGGATTTTCTTCCTTCAATGAGGCGACTGCCTTGTCTACTGTTTCCCTGCGTGAGCCAAGGAGGATTACTCTTGCTCCGTTTTCGAGGAATTTTCTGACAGTTGAGTAACCGATTCCTCTGGTTCCACCGGTTACGATTGCTACTTTACCCTTTAACATTATATATATCCCCCTTCGTCTAAAATTATATAAATATGGTAGCATAAAAAGACTAAAATTACTATTTACAATTTGGGAAAAATGTATACAATTCAAGAAAATGTATGTCTAATTATCCATTTTAGTGGATGAAAATGAACAAAATAACAAGAAAAAATCCAAGCTTTGTGATGAAAATGGCATATGCAGAAAAACAAGCCAAAACAAAAGGTGCAGCATAAAACAAAAACTCAACAAACCCACTTTTCAGCAATTGAAACCACATATGATTTATGATAAAATTAGAAAAGTCTGTAGACTGGTAAATTAGATAAAAACAAAAACAGGAGGTTATAGATAAATGGAAAGCTACAAGCAGGAATTTATAGAGTTTATGGTGGAGAGTGACGTCTTGAAGTTCGGTGATTTTACACTTAAGAGCGGGCGTAAGTCTCCATTTTTTATGAATGCAGGAGCATATGTGACAGGCTCACAGCTCAAGAGATTGGGCGAGTATTATGCCAAGGCTATTCACGACAACTATGGTGATGACTTTGACGTACTCTTTGGACCGGCATACAAGGGTATTCCACTGGCAGTAGTTACAGCTATTGCATACAGCGAGCTTTATGGCAAAGAGATTCGTTACTGCTCAGACAGAAAAGAAACAAAGGATCATGGTGCTGACAAGGGTGGACTTCTCGGAACCACATTAAAGGATGGCGACAGGGTAGTCATGATTGAGGATGTTACAACCTCTGGAAAATCAATGGAAGAGACAGTACCAAAGGTAAGAGCAGCAGCAAATGTGGAAATCGTTGGACTTATGGTAAGCTTAAACCGTATGGAAGTAGGCCAGGGCGGTGTCAAAAGTGCTCTTGATGAAATTAAGGAAAAGTATGGCTTTGACGGCAGAGCCATCGTAACTATGGCAGAGGTTACAGAGCATCTCTACAACAGAGAATGTCAGGGCAGGGTAGTAATTGACGATAAGATAAAAGAAGCAATTGATAAATATTACGAACAGTATGGCTGTAAGTAATATGAAGGGCAAAAAGGAACGGATAATTTCTATCATTATATTTGTTATTTATATAATAGCATTGGGTTACTTTTTGTTTTTCGCGGAGAGCATGGGCAGGACAACCAGAGGAGAAGAATATCACTATAATCTGCAGCCTCTTTTTGAAATAAAAAGAATCTGGAGAAGCAGGCAAATATTGGGAATGAAATATGTGATTTTGAATTTTGCTGGAAACGTGATTGCCTTTATTCCTTTTGGATATCTGCTTCCAAAGATGGTAAAGAAAAAACCAAGGCTGTTCCACACAGTGCTGTTCAGTTTTGAGTTTTCTTTACTGGTGGAGCTGACCCAGCTTATATCAAGAACAGGAAGCTTTGATGTGGATGATCTGATTTTAAATACTTTTGGCGGTTTAATCGGGTACATCCTGTATTATGGGAGAGTTGTAAGTGGTAAGAAATAGACGAAGAGGACATTATAAATTTACTGAAAAAACAAATTCCAGGAAGGCTTTTGTCTCTCTTGGAATGGCAGCAGTATCAATACTGGTGTACGTGATTTTTGTCCTGCTGTCATTTAATGAGGCGGGACAATTGTCTACATATTATGGAAGTGCCGGAATCCTTGCACTGCTCCTAAGCCTGAGCGCAATCGTTTTAGCAATACAGAGTATGCTGGAAGAGGATTCATTCAAAAAATTCCCAAGGCTTGCAATTTTATTTTCAGTTATTGCAGTGCTTATGTGGGGCGCAACCTATGGTATGGGTTTTGTATTATAAAATAATTAACGAGGTGACATGAATAATGGGGTACAAAGAATTAAACAGCCAGACAAATGAGATGTACGAAGAGAGGCTTGAGCTTGTAGTAGAGAGGCTTGAGGAGATTAGCAGGTCAGATGAGCTTGAAAAGGATTTTGCAGATTATTTCAGAGTGGTATCTGAGTATCTGCTTTTACAGAGCCGGATAGCGGGCATGGCAATGGACGGCTCTTTGCAGAAAATGTCTGAGGCTGAAGGAAAAGAGCTTAATGACAAGCTATATACACAGTTTACAAAGGAAAATTATGGAACAAGCTATGCTAATCCTGCGTATTCGGTCAAGGTGTTTGGACAGGAGTACGGACAGCATTTTGCAGCTATTTTAAATCGAATCAGCAGTGCGTCACGCTATGTGTTTGAAGGAAATATCGAATACCTGTGTATTTACGCAGAACTCGTAGTGGAGCTGTACACATATTTTGAATCAGATGAGGCTGCGCCAAAGGCGGTAGATGAATGCCTGCATTCTTTTATGCATGACTATATGGAAATCTTCACAGATAATTCGATTAACAGGTCATTTACCACAAAGTATGACTATGAGCAGGAAGTGGTTGAAAACAGTGATATTTCAAACAATGCTTATCTCTACCAGTATGGTTTGTTTGTGGGCGAGAATGAGATAAGGAGCAGAGAGTATCTGGCCACATTCTCAGACGAGGAGATTCAGTCAATGGCTGACACCTTCACAGAGGGATACAGGATGGGGTTTGCTGCCTGCAATAAGGACATCACTAAAAAGTCTTTTGGTGACATCAGATATCCTCTGGGCTTTGAGCGTGTAATCAGATGTGCAATCAGGAATTTTGAAAAGATAAACCTAAAGGCTATTCTCATGCCTTATTCTACATCAGTAAATAAGCAGTATGACTATGACCACAAGGAAGATGATGCCATATGGCTGGACAGGGAAATGGGAGAGTACAGCACTGAATGCAGAAAGAATGCCTTTGAGAGAATTAAGGATATCGCACCAGGCTATGGCGGACCGGCAGTTATGGAGGTCTTTGGCGAGGAGCCATTTTCACCGGAGGCAAAGGCTGAGAATCCAGCATATTCTGATTGCCAGCAGGAAATCCGCGTCAAGGAGAGAAGTGAATATTTAAGACTTGTAAATAAATATATCCATGGTGAGGAGCGAAGCTTCACAATTATTTCTTTCCCGGTTGCTGCAATCGGTGACAAGTATGAGGAGCTTTTCTCAGAGACAGTTAAAATCAATACATTGGATTATAAGCTCTATCAGACAATCCAGCAGAAGCTTATTGATGTGCTGGACACAGCAGACAGGGTACACATTTTAGGCTGTGGAGACAACAAGACAGATTTGTATGTGAAAATACATGAGCTTCCAAATCCTGACAGGGAGACAGCCTTTGAAAACTGCGTGGCAGATGTAAATATTCCTGTGGGAGAGGTGTTTACCACACCGGTGCTTGAGGGCACAAATGGTAAGCTTCATGTAACTCAGGTTTTCTTAAACGAACTTAACTACAAGAACCTGGAGATTGATTTCAAGGATGGAATGATTGACAGCTATACCTGTACAAACTTTGACAATGAGGAAGAAAATAAAAAGTATATTGCAGACAATGTACTTTTCCACCACGACACACTTCCAATGGGAGAGTTCGCAATCGGAACAAATACAACTGCCTACAGGGTAGGACGGGTCTATGATATACAGGACAAGCTTCCAATCCTTATTGCAGAGAAGACAGGACCTCATTTTGCAGTGGGTGATACCTGCTACACCTATGATGAGGACAATATAACCTATAATCCGGATGGAAAAGCTATTATTGCAAGAGATAATTCTGTATCTATCCTCAGAAAAACAGATGCGTCAAAGGCATATTTTAACTGTCATACAGACATTACAATTCCATACAACGAGCTGGGAGCAATCACAGTAATCCGCAAGGATGGCTCTACAGAGGACATTATCAGAGATGGAAAATTCGTGCTCGCAGGCACAGAGGAGCTCAATAAGCCTCTGGATGAGCTTGATGCATGGGAAGCAGGCCGTTAAGCATAGTGAGCGTAATAGAAACAATTTAGTAATAGGAATGGAGGAAGAAAAATGGCAAAAGTAGGAATAGTCATGGGAAGTGACTCGGACCTTAAGGTAATGAGCAAGGCAGCAGCCCAGCTTGAGGAGCTGGGAATAGAGTATGAGATTACAATTATCTCAGCCCATCGTCAGCCGGACGCATTAATCGACTGGACAAGAAGCGCAGAGAGCAGGGATATCAAGGTGATTATCGCAGGAGCAGGAATGGCAGCAGCCCTTCCGGGAATGTGCGCAGCCCTTTTTGATCTGCCTGTAATCGGAGTGCCGCTTTCAGGGAAAAATCTGGATGGAATGGACGCAGTCTTTTCAATCATGCAGATGCCGCCAGGAGTACCAGTTGCAACAGTTGCAATTGACGGGGCAAAGAACGCAGCTCTTCTTGCAGCAAAAATTCTTGCAGCAAGTGATGCAGCTCTTCTTGATAAGCTTAAGAAATACAAGGAAGAGATGAGAGAACAGGTAGAGGCAAAGGATGCCCACCTTAAAGAGGCTGGCTGGCAGAACTACTAAGAGATTCAAAATTTACAGAGATTGGATTTAGAGAGAGGTTACATAATGGAGAAGTCAAAGGTATATTTTACAACCTTTAAAACCACAGGTTCAGAAAACCTGCTACAGAAGCTGCACAGACTCATGAAGCAGGCTGGTTTTGAAGACATTGATTTTACAGACAAGTATGCAGCAATTAAGATTCATTTTGGTGAGTATGGAAACCTGGCATTTTTAAGACCTAACTATGCAAAGGTTGTGGCTGACTATGTCAAGGAGCTTGGAGGAAAGCCCTTCCTCACAGATTGTAATACCTTGTATGTAGGAAGCAGAAAGAATGCCCTTGACCATCTTGATACAGCCTATGTAAATGGATTTTCACCACTCCAGACAGGCTGCCATGTAATAATCGGAGATGGCTTAAAGGGCACAGACGAGCAGCTTGTTCCAATCAATCTCCCTTATGTCAAGGAAGCAAAGATTGGACAGGCGGTAATGGACGCAGATGTATTTATTTCACTTACCCATTTCAAGGGTCATGAGACTGCTGGCTTTGGTGGAACCCTTAAAAACATCGGTATGGGCTGTGGCTCAAGAGCTGGCAAGATGGAGCAGCACTGTGATGGCAAGCCGCAAGTAAACCAGAGTGGATGTGTAGGCTGTGGAGCCTGTACCAGAATATGTGCTCATGGAGCACCAGTTGTAACTGATGGCAAGGCTTTAATAGATCAGGATAAGTGTGTGGGCTGCGGACGCTGTCTGGCTGTATGTCCAAAGAATGTCATATCAGCAAATTTCAGCGATTCAGTTAAGATGTTAAACTACAAGATTGCTGAGTACAGCTATGCAGTATGTAAGGAGAGACCTTGCTTTCATGTATCGCTTATCTGTGATGTATCACCAAACTGTGACTGTCATGCAGAGAATGATATTCCAATTATTCCAAATGTCGGTATGCTGGCATCCTTTGACCCTGTAGCTCTGGATCAGGCATGCGTAGATTTATGCAACAAGATGCCTGTCACAGCAGGAAGCATCCTTGCCGATAATATGGAGAAGTGTGAGCATCATGAGCACAGCCATGACCATTTTACAATGACTCATCCGGATACGGAATGGGAGTCATGCCTTTCACATGCTGAGGAGATAGGTCTTGGAACAAGGGCATATGAATTAAAAACAATCTAACCGCTAGCAGATAGGGGAATTAGGGAATATCTGTCTATTCCCAATGTGATTTTTATAAGTGTCGGGGTGTTTTTCAGCAGAAAAGAGACGTACTTGCCAGCATATAGATAATTAAATTATTGGTGATAATTATGCATAGCTGAGACGAATGAGGTTGCAGAAGCTTCTGTGAATTAGAACAGGAATGAATGGAGATACATAAGGCATTATGGATATGGACATTATAAAAAAACAAAAGAGACAGACATCTGAGACTTTTTTATTAAGTAGTATACTGGCATTGTCAGGAGGTTTTCAGGATGCCTACACTTACAATGTGAGAGACCATGTGTTCTCAAACGCCCAGACAGGAAATGTAGTGCTTATGAGCCAGCACTTCCTCATGGGAGACTGGCGCACAGCCATAAGCTACCTTTTTCCAATTATAGCCTTTGCAATGGGAGTATTGGTTGCAGAGCAGATAGGACATAAGTATAAATTCGCAAGGCGGATTCACTGGAGACAGATAATAGTAATTATAGAAATACTCTTGCTGCTCATTGTGGGCTTTATACCAGGAAGCTATAATATGATAGCCACCATGATGGTATCATTTGCCTGTTCTATGCAGGTGCAGACCTTTAGAAAAGTCAACGGCTACGGCTATGCCAGCACTATGTGCATAGGAAACTTGAGAAGTGGAACAGAGAGCCTTTCAATCTTTATCAGAGACCACCAGAAGGGGGCACTCAAAAAAGCAATGCACTATTACGGCATAATTCTGATATTCGCAATCGGAGCCGGTGTGGGTGGTGTGTGCTCACTGGCATGGGGGATGAAGGCAATCTGGGTATCATGTGGATTGCTGCTGATAACTTTTCTGATGATGGTGGAAGAGAAGCGTTAAATTACAAAATTTAGATGAATAACTCGGGCTTCACGCTCAGACGTAAAAAATCTGGGAGTGTACACTCCCAGATTTTTAGTTACATGAGAAAAAGAAGTAGATGTATCTTGGCATCTACTTCTTTTTGTATCTGAAATGGGAAGCCCGAGTTATTATGTAAATTACTTAAGCCATTTCCAGCCTAAGCCTGTGCAATTGCCTCAGCCAGCTCCTTCATAGCTGGTAAATCCACATCCTTCATAGTAGAGCGGATAGTTACAACCGGATCAACCAGTGTGATATCCTTCATAGGCTCAATAAGTCCCTTCATAGTTCTGGCAGCAGTAGGTCCCCATGAACCATTTTCAAGCATACCAATAGTACGATTCTTATAACCCTTCATCTGCAAATGACTCAGGAAATCGTGCATGCAAGGGAAGACACCACCATCATAGCTTGCAGCGCAGAGCACCATTCTGTCATAGCGGAAAGCGTCTTCAATAACTTCAGCCATATCTTCTCGTGCAAGGTCACTTACTACAACCTTTTCCACTCCAGCCTCTTTAAGCATATTTCCAAGCATCTTGGCAGCAACCGCTGTATTGCCATGGATAGAAGCATAAGCTACAAGCACGCCCTTGCTCTCAGGCTCATATCTGCTCCAGGTGTCATAGAGACTTAAGTAAGGTGTCAAATCTCCAGTCAGGATTGGTCCGTGAAGAGGACAAATAGTCTTGATGTCAAGAGCAGCAGCCTTTTTCAGTAAAGCCTGTACCTGCATACCGTATTTTCCAACTATATTAAAGTAATAACGTCTTGCCTCGCATGCCCAGTCAGCATCCTGTGTAAGAGAGAGGGCACCGAATTTTCCAAATCCATCTGCTGAGAAAAGAATCTTTTCTGAACTCTCATAGGAAACCATAACCTCTGGCCAGTGAACCATAGGTGCCATTACGAAGGTGAGGGTATGTGAGCCAAGCTCAAGCTTATCACCCTCAGCAACGACAATTTTTGCAAGACCATTAACGTCAAAGCTTACAAACTGCTGTAACATAGGGAAAGTTTTGGCATTTCCAACAAGTGTTACCTCCGGGTGGAGCTCAACAATTTTGGCAATGCTTCCTGCGTGGTCTGGCTCCATGTGTGAAATAACGAGATAATCGAGCTTTCTGTCGCCTAAGGCTGTTCTTAAATTATCCTCCCACTCCACTGTTTTTCTAGGGTCTACTGTGTCCATCAGACAGGTTTTCTCATCTAAAATCAGGTAAGAATTGTAGGACACTCCCTCTGGTACGACGTACTGGCTCTCGAATAAATCGATGTCAGTGTCATCACATCCGATGTATTTGATGTTTTCTGAAATTGTAATATCCACTTTAAAAACTCCTTTCACGTCTGATACTTTAGTGCTATGTCGATTATAGCATATTAGCCGGTGGGGAGAAATATCAAATGTAATTGTTTACACAAATTTTATATAATTGTTTCACAAGCCTGATAGTCAGAGAAGCACATTCTCCATTGGCATAGCTTTAGCAGTAATGATAGTAATTTCTTTTTCTTATAATAAAGAAGAGTGTGACGCACAGGGTTAAAGCCTCCGCCACAATGATTGCACTCCAGATACCATTTATATCAAGGAAGATTGGCAGGATAAGGATTGCACCAATCTGGAACACCAGTGTCCTCATAAATGAAATTACCGCAGAAATCACGCCGTTATTTAAGGCTGTAAAGAAGCTTGAACCAAAAATATTAAAGCCATTGATTAAATATGCCAGTGAGTAAATCCTGAAACCATGGATTGTCATGGCAAGGAGCTCCTTATCATAGCCTACGAAAAACTTAGAGAATGGCGCAGCCAGGAGCTGGGCTGCAACAGCCAGACATACTCCCCAGACCGCAATAAGGGAAAAGCTCTTCTTAAACATATTTTTAAGCTCATCATGGTTTCCAGCACCATAGTTGTAGCTGATAACAGGGGCACTTCCAATGGAATATCCAAAGAATATAGCGATAAATACAAAGTTTACATACATGATAGTGCCATAGGCAGCCACGCCATTTTCACCGGCGATTTTCATAAGCTGCACGTTGTAGAGTGAACTGACTACCGAGCTTGAAAGGTTGGTCATAAGCTCAGAGGAACCATTGACACAGGCTTTAAGCAATACATTCTTGCGGAAATGTGTCCTGCCAAGCTTAAGAAGGCTTGAGTTTTTTCTCGCAAAATAAAATATAGGGAAAGAACCTCCCAAAATCTCACCACAGACAGTTGCTACAGCGGCACCCTTTAAGCCAAAGCCTAAAATTCCCACAAAGAGCCAGTCCAGAAACATATTTGTGACACCGGCAGATATAATAACGGCAAGCCCCAGCTTTGGCTTCTCTGCTGTCACGAAAAAGCTCTGAAACACGTTTTGCAGCATGAAAAATGGCATGGAGATAAAGCAGATTCTTCCATATAATATGCAGTTGTCAAGCAATTCTCCGGAAGCCCCCAGAAATCTTGCAACATCAGGAACAAATAAGGCACCCAGCAATGAGAAAAATATACCAAATATTGCTGTCACATACACAAGCATGGAGAAATATTCATTTGCCAGCTCCTTTTTGCCCTCACCCAGAGTCTTGCCTACCAGCGCACTTCCTCCGGTTCCAATCATAAAGCCAAGTGCTGAAATTGCCATAAGGAGAGGCAGAATCAGGTTGATGGAAGCAAGAGCTGTCTTACCAACATAGTTAGACACGAATAACCCATCCACAACGCTGTAGATAGATGTAAAAATCATCATAATGATTGATGGCAAAACAAATCGTAATAGTTTTTTGTAAGTAAAATGTTCTGATAATTGAATTTGCATAATTCACCTCGATAAATCTTAATGTAAAATTAAAGCTTTGAAAACTGCTCCCGCAGGATGGAAAGATACCGGTTGTTTAATTCCAGCATTTTTTCTGTGTCACTTGCCGGCATGCTTTCAAAGACTGCATTTTCCAGCTCAAAAACAGGGTCAATTAAAGTGTGAAGCTCCTCCTCACCGAGGGGAGTCAGGCAGATATTGACGCTCCGCCCTTTGCCGGGCCTTAGTTCCACAAGACCTTCTGTCTCAAGCTTCTGAATGGCAGAATGGACTGTCTGCTTGGGCAAAAAGGTCGCATCACAGATATATTTCTGTGTGCAGCAGTCGCCGGATTCGCAGATGGTATAGAAAATATCAAATACACTGTTGGAAAGTCCAAGCTTTAAAGCAGCATCCCTGTATATCATATTAAATTCTTTAAAAATACGGTTAAATTCCTGCAGGGCAGGACTGATGTGGACTGTGTTTTTTGTCATAAAAGCCTCCTGAGTCTGATTTCGTACTCATACCAGTATAGTACGAAATCGGACTTAAGTCAAGAGAGGGGGAGAAGGCGTATAAAATAATTCATATGTATAAAAACAGGGGAGAGAGGGAAGAAAAAATCAGAAATATACTTGCAAAGGTCGGACTTGCACCTGGGACATCTGCTTGAAACCGGTACAACCGAAGAAATATTTAAAAACCCTATTTTAGGTATAGATTATAATAATGGGACAGACCATTTGATTTCCGGCAGTCATTATGTGAAGTGTACAGATGAAGAATTCGATAAATGGAGTAGATAATATCAACCCAGCCTGTCGGTGGATGGTTTTATGTATAATTCGCACATTGGCGCATAGCGTGACAGCGTGGTGTCAAGTCTGCGTTTGAACAGTAACTGCATGGCAGCTAAATAAATAGACAGTTAGTGATAGCTGTCTATTTTTGTGTTATTATATTTAATATTAAGGATTTATATAAGGAGGGTGGATGACTATGAAACCCAGAACCCAAAAGAGCATGGAGCTTTATGACATATTGTTAAAACGTGGCTATCCGCAGGAATTTTGCGAGCAGATAACTCTGAACCTTAACACAGACTGGACAGCCCAGAGGATGATTGGTTATCTGTCCCACTACAGGAAGCTGCCTATGGAAGAAATCGCGGATGAGATGCTTGCAATCCTGAGCGACAGAAACAGGATAATGCAGAAGAAGGAAATGGAAGCCACAAATGCCAGGTGGAATGAAATCATGGGGCGTTGAGTTTATAGGCTATGCATTTTGCAATAAAGAAAAATAAGTGAGACTGGATATTTTGCAGGATGAGACGGAAAAAATTATCAAAGAGCTGCATCTGATTCTGAAAAATAGCATCAGTGATTACAGAAAGGAGTGGTTTGCTGTCGGAGCATAACAGGAAGGAAGAAAAGACCTTAAACGATATTCTGGATTATTTTAGAATTGAACAAAAATTACAAAATTGAAATTGAATTTGACGAAGGTGATATGTATAATCCAGTTAAGCCATTATGAACTAATTAATGAGATAAAAATTCTATCAGTTTTTGAGAGGAGTCATATAAGTAATGATAGAGGGAGAGGATCAGCTGGGCTGGTCCTTTTTCAGTGGAGTTAAACTTGTCTGAGTAATATGTTACAAACAAGTTTGTAGACTGAAAAAACCAAAATAAAAGTGCCGAAAAATACAAGACGCAAAACATTAAGAAAACGCAATAATTAAACGCAAAATATCGAATTGATTTGACATTTTGCGTTTTGCTGAGGTATAATTTGCGTAAGATGAGGAATAATATTGCGAATGACAGGAGCTGAT
>URLU01000027.1 GCA_900548765.1 uncultured Lachnobacterium sp. | reverse complement strand
TTTAACATTCTTTCACCTCATTAAAATGGTTTTATAATTGTAACTGTGATATTGTCCCGTCCACCATTGTTGTTTGCCATTCTGACAAGCTTATGGGCAATTGCTTCAGGCTCTTTTTCTGAGCGGACAATATCAAGGATTTCTTCATCTCTCACCATGTTGGTAAGTCCGTCTGTACACATGAGTACATAATCATCCTTTGCAAGCTCAACCTCAAAGAAATCAGCCTTAACATTTTTCTGCGCGCCGATTGCCCTGGTTATGATGTTTTTGTCCGGATGAGATCTAGCCTCGGAAGGATTCAGCTCTCCAAGCCTTACCATTTCATCTACAAGAGAATGGTCTCTTGTAATCTGACGAACCATATCACTGATAACATACAATCTGCTGTCACCGACATTCGCAACTATAAGCTTATCACCAACAAGTGTCGCAATAACCAGAGTAGTCCCCATGCCACTTTTAGTCTCGTCCTCATTTGATTCGGCTACCAGAAGCTCGTTGGCCTTGCTGATTGCCTCTTGTATGATGGTCACTGGTTCCTCACTGCTGTTTCTCGATATTGAAGCAACGACTCTCTCTATTGTGTGTCTTGAGGCATAATCTCCTGCCTTGTGACCACCCATTCCGTCTGCTACGATAAACAGATTTGGAAGATTCCCCAGATTTGTGTCTGTCGCAAAATAATAATCCTGATTCATTTCACGCGTGACACCCGTATCCGTAATGGAAAAGGTCTTCATCTAGTCATTTCCTTTCTCATAATCAAAGTGTATCCTTTGTTTATTTCCTTGTGCATTTTATCATAACACAGGGAAAAGAACAAGCTTTTAGCCTATGCATCCTTACTAATATGTTTGCGCCTTAGCTGTCCGCAGGCTCCGTCTATGTCCTCACCCAGCGAGCGGCGCACTGTGGCATTTATGCCGTTCTTCTCAAGCTTATTTTTAAATGCCTGCACCACCTGTGTATTTGAAGAGACATAATTTCTCTCCTTAATCGGGTTTACAGGTATAAGATTTATATGGCAGTTGATGCCCTTTACCAGAGCCGAAAGCTCTGCCGCATCCTCGTTGGAATCGTTTACCCCTCCCACGAGACTGTACTCAAAGGTAACTCTCCTGCCGGTACGGTCAAAATAATATTTACAGGCATCCACCACCTCGTGTATGTCATAGCTGTTGGCTATAGGCATAAGTGACTTTCGCTTCTCCTGATTGGATGCATGGAGGGAAAGTGCAAGTGTGATGGAGAGCTTCATGTCTGCAAGCTCTTTCATCCTTGGCACTATGCCACAGGTGGACACAGTCAGGTTTCTCTGGCTGATATTGAGTCCATTTTCATCTGTCAAAAGCTCTATGAATTTAATGAGGTTATCAAAGTTATCCATCGGCTCACCTGTTCCCATGACAACCACATTGGATATTCTCTCGCCTATGTCGGTGCCGATTTTGTAAATCTGGTCAACCATCTCAGAAGGTCTTAAGCCTCTCACCAGTCCATCCAGTGTTGAGGCGCAGAACCTGCAGCCCATCCTGCAACCCACCTGGGAAGATATGCACACCGAGTTGCCGTGCTTGTATCGCATGAGTACGCTCTCGATTACGTTGCCGTCCTCCAGCGAAAAAAGATATTTTCTGGTGCCATCGATTTTTGAAATCTGCACCTCTTCTTTTTTCAGGGAAACAAGCTGGCATTTTTCCTTTAAGCTCTCTATCAGCTTCTTGGAGATATTGGTCATCTCGTCAAAGCTCTCCACATGCTTTATGTGAAGCCACTCATATATCTGTTTTGCCCTGAACGGCTTTTCTCCTATCTGAACCATGAAATCCTTTAATTCATTAAGGTTCATGGATTTTATATCTACTTTACTCTCCTTTACCTTATCCATTATTTCTCCCTGATAAACTTTGCCAGGAAAAATCCATCTCCACCAAGCTGGCCTGGCAATAGCTGTCTTTCCTCTTTTAAAACAAAATCCTTGTACTTGTCAGCAAACCATCTGACATTATCCTCATTTTCCATTTTATCAATAGTGCATGTACTATATACCAGCGTTCCACCGGGTTTTACATACTGGTGCACTGTATCAAGTATCTGTCTCTGAAGCTCCATAAGCTCCTTTTCCTGCTCAGGGCTTATCTTGTAGCGTATATCTGTTTTCCTGCCCAGCACACCAAGTCCTGAGCAGGGCAAATCGCAAATCAATACATCCGCTTTATTTACAGATGCCTCGTCATACCTGGTGGCATCCATGAGGACTGCCTTCATATTGTGAAGCTCATGTCTGTCTATATTATCCCTGATTAAATCCACCTTGTAATCTGTCAGGTCTCTGGCTTCCACCATGCCTGTTCCCTTAAGCTTTTCAGCCAGATGGGTGCTCTTGCCTCCCGGTGCTGCACAGACATCAATCACATAGTCATTTTCCTTTGGAGCCGCAAGCTCCGCAGCCATCATTGAGCTTACATCCTGCACATAAAACAGGCCGTCTTCAAAGCTCTGCAGGCTGTTTAAATAATCAAAGCCTGATATATAAAAGGCATAGTCCAAATCCTTTACAGGCTCCACTGTGACACCCTCTGCTTTAAGCTTATCCCTAAGCTCCTCCGGGGTGCATTTTAGTGTATTTGTCCTGATTGACAATGGTTTTTCCCTGTCAAATTCCTTAAGAATCTGCTCTGTCTTTTCCATGCCGTAGTCATTAATCCACTGCTTTACAATCCACTGGGGCATAGAGTATTTTACTTCTAAAAACCTCACCATATCCTTTTGATCCGGGTATCTGACATCAGATATATTTCTTGAGATATTTCTCAAAACCCCGTTTACAAAGCCGGAAAGCTGACCAAAGCCATGCCTCTTTGCAAGCTTTACAGCTTCATTACAAACAGCAGAATCCGGCACCGAATCCATGTACTTTATCTGGTATACGCTCATTCTCAGGATGCTTCTAATCATTGGCTTCATCTTCCTGACCTTGGTCTTTGAATATGAATCAATAATATAGTCAAGCTCGATTAAGTGCTCCAAAGTACCCTCTGTAAGCCGGGTCATAAAGGCTCTCTCCTGCTTGCTTAAGTACTGGTATTTGTCCAATACATCCCTTAATATCAGATGGCTATACTGATTTTTTTCTATTATCTCTATGAGCATCTCCAAAACGAGTTCTCTTGTGTTGACAGAATCAGTCACGGTCATCTCTTCCTCCAAACAGTAAAATAATTCTCAGTAACTGAAGAATTGCAGAGGCAGCTCCTGCTACATAGGTAAGTGCTGCTGCTGTCAAGACCTTTCTGGTCATGTTAAGCTCCTGGTCTCCAAGGATTGCCTGCTCTCTAAGCATAAGCATGGCACGCCTTGAAGCGTTAATTTCTACAGGAAGTGTCACAAGCTGAAAAAGCACTGCCAGTGAAAATAAAATGATACCCGCCTCGATAAGGGTCATTGACATCCTGTTATTAAAAAGTGCTCCTATTATTATAAGAGGCCATGCCAGCGAAGATCCTATATTGGCAACTGGCACAAGTGCGCTTCTAAAGCTGAGTGGGGCATATCCCTTTGCATGCTGGATTGCATGTCCGCATTCATGGGCAGCTACGCCTACCGCTGCAACAGATGTGGAATTGCATACTGAGTCTGACAGGTTAAGTGTCTTGTTTGACGGATTATAATTGTCTGTCAGACTGCCAGACACATGCTGTATCCTCACATCACATATTCCTGCTGCATTGAGAATTCTCTGTGCCGCCTGGGCACCGGTCATGCCAGACATGCTTCTATATTTCGAATATTTATTAAATGTAGTTTTAACTTTCGCAGATGCTGCCATACATATGAGCGCACCTATTACAACTAAAATATAAGTTGGATCCCAGTAGATATATCCGTAACCCATAATCTGCCTCCTGAATGTTATCTATTTCTATCGTATAGTTTCAGACCTAATACCAAATATGCAGCCTGCAAAATTTAAGCCTGCTGCACAAATTGATTTCCTGTTACCTGCGGAAGAATGTGCCCTCTTCCACCTGATTACCGCGCAAGAAAGCGTCTATTTCCATTCTCTTCTTGCCTTCCAGCTGAACCTCTTTGAGTGACAATGCACCGTCACCGGTCTGGACACACATTGAGTCCTTTGTCACCTTGTAGATACAGCCCGGCTCGTAGTCATTCTCTCCTTCAAGCACTGCTGCCTTCCAGATTTTAAAGGTCCTGCCTCCCAGATTGGTGTAGGCGCTAGGCCATGGATTAAGACCTCTTATAAGTCTCTCAATTTGGACCGCAGGCTTTGTCCAGTCGATTGCACCAAGCTCCTTGCCTATCTTGCCGACATGGGTTGACTCCTCGCTGTTTTGAGGTGTGTACTCGGCAGTGCCATCCTCTATCATCTTAATAGTCTCGACACAAAGCTCAGCTCCTACAACTGCAAGCTTGTCAAAGAGGCTGCCGCCTGTCTCATCCTCAGAAAGTCTCACCTGACGCTTGGCAATCATGTCTCCTGTATCAACCCCCTCATCCAGTCTCATTGTGGTGACACCAGTCACCTCATCGCCATTGATTACAGCCCACTGGATTGGTGCAGAGCCTCTGTATTTTGGCAATAGTGATGCATGGACATTTACACAGCCGTATTTTGGCATATCCAGTATATCCTTTGAGAGAATCTGTCCGAAAGCCACCACTATTATTATGTCCGGATTAAAGCTCCTGACATACTCCACATTTTCACTTTCCCTGATTTTTTTAGGCTGGAATACCGGCAGATTGTGGGCAAGCGCACATTCCTTTACAGGTGAGCACTGCATGACATTGCCCCTGCCCTTGGGTTTGTCCGGCTGAGTAACAACCAGTGCCACCTCATGTCCAGCCTCTATAATTGCCTCAAGCGTACCCACTGCAAAATCAGGGGTTCCCATAAATACTACTCTCATGCTTAGTCCTCCTCGTATTTTACTTCATGGAGAGGTCCTTCTACCTTTTCTGTATACATGTGTCCATCAAGATGGTCAAGCTCATGGCAGATAGCTCTTGCAAGAAGCTCCTCGCCCTCAATCTCATACTCTTCCATATCTTCGCCAAGGAAACGGGCCTTAACATAATTTGGTCTTGTGACACAGCCGGCTTTTCCCGGAAGGCTTAAGCAGCCCTCATCACCAGTCTGCTCACCGGCAGTCTCAATTATGACAGGGTTAATCATTACGATTGGTCCCTCACCTATATCGATTACCACAAGTCTCTTTAAGATACCTACCTGTGGAGCTGCAAGTCCAACCCCCATAGCATCATACATGGTCTCAAGCATATCATCGATAAGCTCCTTAATCTTAGGTGTCATCTCTGTTATCTCTCTGCATTTTTTCTCAAGTACAGGATCTCCCTGTATTCTGATAGTTCTAAGTGCCATATTTCCTCCTTTAAAATCCGCTGGTCGGGTTAAAATCAAACTGCACCGACACATTTCTGTATGCTGGATTATCCTTTACATA
The DNA here is from genome assembly GCA_900548765.1 of uncultured Lachnobacterium sp. Taxonomy (GTDB): domain Bacteria; phylum Bacillota; class Clostridia; order Lachnospirales; family Lachnospiraceae; genus Roseburia. The sequence continues at coordinate 11,173 of URLU01000027.1, read as the reverse complement.
TTTTTCTATCTTGTCCTTTATGTCGACCAGAGTATCATATTCCCTGGTCTTTATGTATATTACCTTGCGGTATATATCATTCACTTTAGCAACTGCCGCATCCGCAGGACCTACAAGCTGCAGCTTTTGGTCAAGCCACTTTATGTATGCTTCACAGCATTTAAAAAGCTCCTCTGCCGCCCTGTCATTTGAATACTGGTTCTGGGATTGTATGTGAATCAGCAATAGGTTCCAGACCGGTGGATAATACAGCATCTGTCTGTACTCTATCTCCTTATTGTAGAATTCTTCATAATCCTGCCTTTTTGCAGCCTGTATGGCATAGTTGTCCGGGTCATAGGTCTGAATAACCGCCTGTCCTGGTTCCTTTCCTCTGCCTGCCCTGCCCACTGCCTGGGTTAAAAGCTCAAAGGTACGCTCCGCAGCGTGAAAATCACTGATATGCAGAGACATATCGGCAGCAAGCACACCCACCAGGGTTACCTTTGGAAAATCATGTCCCTTTACAATCATCTGGGTTCCTATAAGTATGTCAGCCTCATTGTTTGCAAATGCCTGCAATATTTTCTCATACGAATCCTTTGTCCTTGTGGTGTCAAAATCCATCCTTAGGATTTTAGCCTGGGGGAATCGTTTTTGAACCATCTGCTCAATCTTCTGGGTTCCCGCCTTAAAGCCACTTATATATTTCGAGCCACAGCTTGGGCAGACCCTTGGCACCGGCTCTTCGTAGCCGCAATAGTGGCAGACCATTCTGCCATTGTTGTGCTGGCTCAAGGATACATCACAATGTGGACATTTTACCACATATCCGCAGGCTCTGCACGACATAAATCCTGCCACGCCGCGCCTGTTGATAAAAAGCATGGTCTGCTGGCCTTTTTCCAGCCTGTCCTCCATCAGTTCCTGAAGCCTTAGGCTTAGAATTGAGCGGTTGCCATTTTTAAGCTCCTGCCTTAAATCAATGACTTCGCAATCTGGCAGGGGCTTATCATCAACTCTGGTGTTTAGCTCCAAAAGCTTATATCTGCCAATCTGTGCATTGTAATAGCTGTCTATTGAAGGAGTTGCCGAGCCCAGCACCACGCTGGCATTGCACATACGGGCATACTCTATGGCAGTCTCCCTGGCATGATATCTGGGAACTCCCTCACTCTTATAGGAATTCTCGTGTTCCTCATCTATTATTATAAGTCCAAGATTTGAAAATGGTGTGAACAAGGCTGACCTTGGACCAATCATTATATCAATATCACCTGCTCTGGCTCTCTCGAACTGGTCGTACCGCTCCCCCTGGGACAGTCTGGAATTCATAATCGACACCCTGTCTCCAAATCTGTTATAAAATCTCATGACAGTCTGGTAGGTTAAGGCAATTTCAGGAATCAGCACTATAGCCTGTCTGCCCTGGCCTATAGTATGTGCAATAAGCTCCATATATACTTCTGTCTTGCCGCTTCCTGTGACACCCTTTAAGAGATATGTATGGTGCTCACCCTTGTCTAAATCTTCTGTAATCTCATCTACAAGCATCTGCTGATTTTCATTCAGGACTATGTCATAGCCCCGTCTCTCAAGATGCTTTACAGGATTCCTGTAGCTTTTCTCATCTGTGACAGTAACTATATTCTGATCACAAAGTGCTTTTATTACAGTAGATGATACATTGAGCTTGGCTGTAACCACAGAATAGTCAATCTCCCTCTCTGTAATCAGTTCTCTTAAAAGTCTCGCCCTTGCAGTCTGGTGCTTTGCCTCATACAAGGCAAGCTTGTCTCCCGCCTCCCTGTCATCAGCTATCAGGTGTATTGTCCTTTTTCTGATTTCTTTTGTCTTTTTCTTGATGGGAATGACAGTCTTAAGAGCCTGGTTCATGGTCGAGCCATAGTTTTTCTTTATCCAGCAAGCTAATCTGATAAGCCTTGACTCCATGGCAACGCTTCCAGCCTTGACTCCTATCAGCGGCTTTATCTTTGACACATCATATTCAGGAATATCCGTTATCTCCACCACATATCCACTGATTGTCCTGCTGCCAAAGGGAATATCCACCTGCACCCCCACCTGTATTTCAGAAGCAATGTCATCCGGTATCCCATACTGAAAAGTCTTATCCAATTTTTCATGTGAAATGTCCACTATGACATTTGCATATTTTGCCACAATCTATCTACGTCCTCCGCTGTTAAAATAATCGGATAGGCTAAAACCTATCCGACTATTATATCATAACTTATTATCCTTTACACCTGATTAGTGTATTTTTCCTCGCAGTACTTGCATCTATAGACTTCCTTCTCCTCATCTGTGAGAACGAATATCTGGTCAAGCTCCTGCTCTATGGATGTGATACATCTTGGATTCCTGCACTTTATGACATTCTTCACTTCTTTTGGAAGGGAAAGAGCTTTCTTTGCCACAATCTTGTCACCCTGTATGACATTTACTGTGATATTGTGGTCAATAAATCCAAGGATGTCCAAATCAAGGGCTTTGATTGGACACTCTACCTTGATAATGTCCTTCTTGCCCATCTTGTTGCTCTTTGCATTTTTGATAATGGCAACTGTACAATCCAGCTTGTCCAGATTCAAATCATGATATATTTTCAGGCTGTCTCCTGCTTTGATATGGTCAAGCACAAACCCCTCATGTATTCCACTGATATTTAACATATTTTCCTCCTATTAAGCTAATCCAAGTAATGTAAGGATGAGTGCCATTCTGACATACACACCATACTGTGCCTGTTTGAAATAGCAGGCTCTTGGGTCATCATCCACTTCTACTGATATCTCATTTACTCTTGGCAGTGGGTGAAGCACCAGCATATCATCCTTGGCAAGCTCCATCTTCTCCTTTGTGAGCACATAGAAATCCTTTAATCTCACATAGTCCTCTTCGTTGAAGAAACGCTCTCTCTGGACTCTTGTCATGTATAAGACATCAAGGTCAGCCATGGCATCCTCAAGCTTTTCAACTTCTTTAAACTCAATGCCGTTTGCAGTCAGAACATCATCACGCACATAATCCGGTATTCTCAGCTCTTCCGGTGATATAAGCACAAACTTCACGTTGTCGTATCTAATCATCGCATCAATCAGTGAATGTACAGTCCTGCCGAATTTCAAATCGCCACAAAGACCAATTGTTAAATTGTTAAGTCTTCCTTTAAGGGAACGAATTGTGAGAAGATCGGTAAGCGTCTGTGTTGGGTGCTGATGACCGCCATCTCCAGCATTAATGACTGGGATTTTGGATTTCTGTGATGCTACGAGTGGTGCCCCTTCTTTCGGATGACGCATGGCACATATATCTGCGTAGCAGGAAATGATGCGAATTGTATCTGAAACACTTTCTCCCTTTGAAGCCGATGAGGAATCAGCACTATGAAAACCTAAAACAGAACCACCAAGATTTAACATAGCGGCTTCAAAGCTTAATCTCGTTCTTGTACTAGGCTCATAAAAACAGGTTGCTAACTTCTTTCCCTCACAGGAATGAGCATATTTCTCAGGGTGAGCTTCGATATCATTTGCCAAATCCAATAGCTTATCAAGCTCGTCCACATTGAAGTCCAAAGGACTCATTAAATGTCGCATAATTTGCCTCCTATATAAATACGTTTGTAGATTTCTATAATAGTATAATCAATAATTTGTCAAATTCAAGACTTGAATTGACTATTTTTCTTTTCATTTTATTATTTTTATAGTAGAATTTAATAAATAAAATTAATGAGTACATAAAGGAGTTAATTATGGCTGAAAAACAGAATATAAACGGAATAATTGATGATGATGCTGCTATTATTTTTAAGGAGCGCAAGAGATTACTTTTCTTTGGTCTGCCTTGGACTTTCACAAAGTATACTATAACACCTGAGTTTATAACAATTGATGCAGGTTTCTTAAGTGTTGCTGAGGATGACTGTTATGTGTACAAGGTGCAGGATGTGAAGCTCACCACTTCTTTCTGGGAGAGAATCTTTGGGCTGGGTACTGTAATCTGCTACACTGGTGATATTACCAATCCTGAGCTTACCCTGGTGCATGTAAAGCACGCTAAAGAGATTAAGGCTTATCTCTTGAAACAGTCGGAGACAGCTCGTATCAAGAGACGCACACTGAACACTGTGGATATTGGAGCAAGAGATCTTGATTTGGATGGGGATGGGGTTCCGGATTCTTTGGAGTAAAAGTGGCTCATCGCATGGCTGATATGACCTATAAACCTATATGAGCTATATGACTTATATGAATTATATGACGGTGTCAGAAGGTACTTTGTAAGGTGTGAAGGCATGTGGTGCAAATATATATACTGGTTTGTTCCGGGTTACGAATATAAGATTTTCTAATATTCTTCACAGTCACAAACCAGTATATATATTTGCACCACATGCCGATTTTTGTTTTGAGTACCTTCTGACACCTGGGCTTACAGGATTTTTACGTTGTGGTTTTCTGTGGGATAATACTGAGATTGCTATTGTGATTTGCAAGGATTATCAGAATATGCACATTAGCCGACGCTGTGCCCTGGACATGATTCTACTTGTTAAGGATAAGGGTATGGCTTCTGTTAAGGCTAATATCTATTCCTTTAACAAGCAGAGTCAGGCTATGTTTTTGTCTATCGGTTTCATACAGACTTATGATGAGTGGTACGAGTACAGATTGTAAATTATACAGAAAAGCTACTACATACTATGAATTTTAACCCAAGAATAAATATGTGCTGCGGTTTACAGACAGCAGCATGGTCCGCACATCGCCTGCAGACACAGAAGACTTAAGCACATGCTTCCCATTCCTGAATAGGGTCTGTCATAGTTTCTGCCCATATCTGAGTACCATGTTCCACCATACTCTAAGTGCTGCTGGAACTGCCTGTACTGCAAATTACTTGGCTCAAGTGTTACTGCACGCTGGATGTGTTCTATAGCTGTGGCGGTATTGCCCATTCCATCATTTGCTATGGCACTATAATAATACCACCTGCCCTGTCTCTCTGAAAATGGTATGTCATTTAAGACATGCAATGCCTGTGAATAAGCTCTTGCCCTGATATAGTTTGCTGCCGCCTGCATCTTTGGCGATTCGGACGACTGGTTCCCTGCATTGTTATAATAATATCTGCCTGTGAAGCCTCCGAAGCTTGCATCTGAATAGCCGCCGGCACCACTGCCATAAGCTGAAGTACCCTGCTGTTTTTCCTTCATTATCTGGTCATATGCCTGCTGCACTTCCTTGAACTTTTCCTCTGCCTGAGCCTTATTAGGGCTATTTATATTGGCGTCAGGGTGATACATTCTGCTCTTGCTTCTATATGCTTTTTTTATTTCCTCGTCTGAGGCACCTCGCGAAACGCCCAGTACCTGATAGGGATCCATCATTTACCTGTCCTCTTTTTTCTCTTCATCTGGATGTACTCGTACTTACACCATACACCGGAATATAATACATTTCTCAAAATCTCTGCGTGAAGCAGTATAGGAAGCCTCTCGAAGGACTTGGCACATTCTGACATCAGACTTGTCATCATAAGCCTGCATAGCGTCTCAAAATTGTCACCATGCTCTTCCTTAAGGAACAGAAGCGGATTGTAGGCATTTGATTTTTCATCCTTTTCCAAATCCTCGTAAGCATCCATCATATATATGAATTTTCCCATATACATTCCGAGAGTCTTGACTTCATCATACCATTCATCCTGCTTCCATGCAAATATTTCACCCAGCATCTCTCCTGTGAGTCCTGCCACCAGGTCAATATTTCTCTCCTGACCCTCCTCATAGGCTGCAAGCTTTTCCATATATTTTTCAACGGCTTCTGTCTGACGCGGATTACGCTTTGCGGCAGCCTCATAATCTGACTTTATAAGCTCTGCAATTTTTTTCTTAGCATAATTTTTATCATCCTTCCAGTCATCAACCAGATTATGGTAGGCAAGTATTATATTCATATCTGCTGCATAACTAGTAATATCATTTATGCAGTATTTTCTCTTCTTCGCTGGATGTACCGCACAGGTAAAGCTTGCTGTCTGCTCATTCTGAGGTTCATATAGGCCTGTCAGCAGCACGATTAGAAAAGTCATATCATAGTTTAAAAGCATCTGCCCTCTCGCGCCGCAATTTTTCTTAAGCGTCTGGCATAAACCACAATAATAGCTCTGGTATGTATGGTAATCATCCTCAGACAACTGCTTTCTATTTATATTTATATACCCGAACATATAATGCTCCTTGATTTAACTGTGTTTTACAAAACGCTCCCTGCACTTTGGACATGTGATTTCAATTTTGCCATGTCCCTTTGGAACTCTCACTTCCTGTTTACAGGTTGGGCACTTGAAAAATTTATATGTTTTCCTTTGTGCCATACGTTTTTTCATTTTATCCCATTTAACAACAATTCTGTATCTGAAATTTACAAATTTCTGATTTTCCTCATATCTCTTGCTGACGTTCCTGGACATTATCCTGAAATACATATGTCCAATCACCGCAAATGCCAGCAGGTCAAAAATCCATGCTCTTGAAAATATTGATATTAAAAGAAGAACCCAGACAAATATTGACTCAAATCTTGCCAGCTCATCTGCACCATTTCTTCCCACCATAAATCTTGCAATTTTTTCTCTCATTACATTTCCTCATTTTCCATACTGCTATTCTTAAGTACAAGAGTCATCTTACCCTTGTAAAAATGCCTAGTCAACAGAAGTATCGTCTTTTAAGAAACATTTTATAAATAGTTTACTAATACACTTGATTTTGCTTTAAAGTCTTGGTATATTATGAAATTGTGCAGGACAGGTGATCGCGGCTGCAAGTGTCGAAAGACCGCAGGTGAGGAAAGTCCGGGCTTCATAGGGCAGGATGCCGGTTAACGGCCGGTGGAGGAAACTCTAAGGACAGTGCAACAGAAATATACCGCCACTTTTGTGGTAAGGGTGGAATGGCAGTGTAAGAGACTACCGCCTCACTGGTAACAGGGAGGGCATATGTAAACCCCATTCGAAGCAAGACCGAAGCAAAGCATTGACGTGGCCCGCTAGCTTTAGGTAGGTCGCTTGAGGCGATTGGCGACAGTCGTCCTAGATAGATGATCACTCAACGACATAACCCGGCTTATCGTCCTGCTGATTTAAATCCTAGCATTTTTGCTGGGGTTTTTTTTATTTTTCTGTCCATTCATCATGGCTATTATCAAAGGCTTTGTATGGTATGTCACATATGCACTCGAAGGTTACTGATATAATTACCCATAAGCTATAACATTTATAGCAGAAAATATATATAAACTATTCACTATAGTATATATAATTTCATTTTATAAAATTGTATAAATTCAAGAAAGGATTCACTCTATGAAGAAGAAAAATAAAAAATGGTTGGTCGCACTCATAGTTGTGGCTGTAATCATAATCGCATCAATAATTGGAATAGATGTGTATGCTTCCGACAGTTACTCTGCTAACAAGACTGCTCATGAGGCTCTAAAGGGAAGCCGTGATGTCTCTGTCGGCTATCTGGATGATGATACAATTGTCTTCACACCTGACACGATTACTGCCGGTCTTATATTTTATCCCGGCGGCAAGGTCGAGTATGATGCTTACGCTCCTCTCATGATGGCTTTTGCTGAAAATGGTTATCTGTGCATACTGCCTAAGATGCCTCTCAATCTGGCGGTTTTAAGCCCAGAGGCTGCTTCTAAATATATTGATGATTATGTAGCCGATTCTGATTATGACTGGTACATAGGCGGTCACTCTCTGGGTGGTGCCATGGCTTCAAATTACGCCTCAAAGCATGCCGATGCGTTTAAGGGAGTGTATCTGCTGGGAGCCTATGCTTCAAGTGATTTGTCAGATACTGACCTTGATGTGTATCTGGTACATGGCTCTAATGATGGGGTTTTGAATATGGATAACTATGAAAAGGATTTGAAAAATCTGCCTGAGGGTTATCACGAGTATGTAATTGATGGAGGCTGTCATGCCTACTTCGGCAGCTATGGAGAACAAGACGGTGATGGTGTGCCTACCATTACCAATGCGGAACAGATACAGACTACTGTGGATTTGCTTACGCACTAACGCCTTATAATTAAAAATCTTTCATAAAAACTGCCAGCAGTGTTTCTACTACTGGCAGTTTATGGCTTCCTTAAAATTGAGTGATAGTTCTTTTAAATTAATTTCATAAAAAAATTTATTCTGTTTTGAAAAAGCCTATCTGTGACAACAGACTTTAAAGTGCTTACGCAAGTGCAGGAAGCTTATATCCGGCAGCCTCCATACGCTTGATAAACTCCTCCTCTGTTATGCCGAGCTTTTCAGCTCCGCGCTTTACACCGTAGTCGCCCTCCTGAACACTTGAAAAAATTTCTGTTTTAATTCCTTCTTCGCGTCCTTCTTCTCTTACTTCGTCCCACAATGTACACATTTTTCGCTCACCTGCCTTATTGTAATTTATATTCATTTTTGTAATAGATGCTATTACATCGACTACACATTCATCTATAGTTTGATTTGCTTCATATTGGGAAAGCAGTTGTTTTCGTTCCTGCCTGTCTCTATTCATATCATATACTATAGACATTATTTTAAACAAGTCAATATTATTCTTATTTTGTAAATTTAAGTTGTTTTTCTTGAGTTCAACAACATTGATGGTGTAGTTATTAATGTAGCTCTTCATTTCGTTAGGTATATCTAACATATCGTGCAGACATTTTGGACCATCCCATTCTTCTTCACCATAATACAACACCAATGTGAATACCGGTACAAATTTATCATTTTTTCGTATGCCTGAGATAAATTCATCGCCGGTGAGCGGGATATTGTTATCCTTATAATACTTTTTCCTGTCCTGATACTGCTTATTGTAGGTATAGTGGTCATAGCCCATTACACGGACTGGCATGGCATAATGCACACCCTCCTGATTTTCGACTGCGAGAAGGGCATACTCTATGCCATTATATTTCTTAGCAATCTTTATGACGTCCCTTGAGCCTTTGACGCTTTCCTTTACATCATTTATTTCGACAAGACCTGATGTATCGGTGTCCACCTCCTCTAATTTATCTGCGATAATAACCTGTTTTCCTCCATATAAATATGCGTTAAACAAGTCCGCAAATTCCTCGTTGTTTCGCCAGTAGCTTTTCTCTGCCGAATCCTGTTTTAATTTTTCTTTCGCTAACGTAAATTTTCCCTCCTAATACTATAGCATGTTTACTGGTTCCATATTTAGTTGTAAGTTTGTGATTAAAAGCATGAATTTCTGAATCGTATATGCATTTACATGTTTTAGATTTGTATGCCATAGGCATTGAAATTAAATTTAAGGTCTTGTTATACTGCAAGTATAGCCCAAAACATTATGCTTTGATTGTATAGTAACATTAAGACCGATTTAGCGCAATAGTTTGGGATAAAGGAGTTAAGAAGATATGAATAAAACGGGCAATAGTTCTCCCAAAGAACTATCACTCAATTTTAAGGAAGCCACAAACTGCCAGTAGTTGAAACACTGCTGGCAGTTTTCTTTAATACACTTTACAAATTTTCTACACGTTAAAGCAACTTCCTCCTATAAACTCCCTGACAAGCGAATTATTAGAAATCCCCTCCGACGGCATAGGCAGGAAGTAATCCAGAAACTTGAGCAGCCTCTTTGCTTCCAGATACTCCGGGCAGTCCTTTGGTATAGCAAATAACAATGGCTCTGCATATACCTTTAAAACTGCAAGTTCGTATACAAGGGCTGAGTTAAACATCACATCTGCGCTATCCTGAAATGGGAAAATATTCTCCTCCTCACCCTTGCGCACTGATGGCCACATTGCAATAGTCTCTCTCGCGTCTGTGCCTCTGGTTCTGGCATCCCGGACAATACGCCTGATGAGTCTTGCGTCTGTTGTCGGCAGCGGGTTGTGCTCATCTATATTGAGCTGTGTGAGGGCAGAGATATAGATTCTGAACTTGCTCTCCTCCGGCAGCATATATGACATCCTGTCGTTAAGTCCGTGTATTCCCTCTATGACAAGCACTTCTCCATCGCTCAGGGACATCCTTCTGCCCCTGTACTCTCTTTTACCTGTCTTAAAATTAAAGGATGGTGCATCTATTTCTTCACCATTTAAGAGCTTGCTCATGTTCTGATTAAACAGCTCCACATCCAGGGCTTCCAGACACTCAAAGTCAAAGCTTCCATCCGGATTTCTAGGGCAGAACTCCCTGTCTGCATAATAGTCATCCAGGCTGAGCGGATATGGCTTTAAGCCCTTTGCCTGAAGCTGAATTGACAGCCTGTTTGCAAAGGATGTCTTGCCGGATGATGATGGTCCTGCTATAAGTATAAATTTCTTTTTCCTGTCCTCTGCTATCTGAGCAGCAAGATTGCCGATTCGGGCTTCCATCAAGGCTTCCTGCAAAAGCACTATATCCTGTGCCTTGCCGGACGCTATTGCTTCGTTTAAGGCTCCTATTGTTCCAATGCCAAGCATTCTGCTCCACTCACGTGACTCCTTTAAGGTATGGAACAATTTGTTGGATGTATTAAGCGGCTCTGCTTTTCTGCTGTCCTTATCAGGGAAAGTTATAACAAAGCCATCCTCATATAAGGCTAAGTCATAGACCTTTAACATGCCTGTTGACGGTGCCATATATCCGTAGAAATAGTCATCCAGCCCATCCAGACTGTAGAGGTTGACTCTTGAGCTTCGTCTGTAGTGGAGCAGTCTCGCCTTGTCGTACATGCCCCTGTCTCTAAACTCTTTCTCTGCCCGCTCTGTCTTTTCGCTTCGCTTGTATATGGTTATATCCTGCTCTGCAATCGTGTCCATGACAGTTCTTATGTGCTCTATGTCTGTGGCTGTGATTTTGACCTTTCTGCTGCCTTCAATCACACTGCTCTCGCAGTTTTCTCCGCACTTTGACTGTGCAGTGCCTGTACTTTCCGGCAGGACAAGCTCGCAGTAATAGCCCTGTCCCAGAGAGTACAGTACCTTGAGCATAGACTCATTGCCATACAGCTTCTGGACTGCCTTTTGCAAAAGCAGAAGCACACTGCGCCTGTAGGTCTTTTTGCCATCCCTGTCAGCTACCGTTATAAAACTGAGCTTTCCTGAACGGTCTACCTTTTTATTAA
>URLU01000026.1 GCA_900548765.1 uncultured Lachnobacterium sp. | reverse complement strand
ACCTCGGCTTTGAGCGGACCGAAGCGGAGCGGAGAGCGAGTCCCCGATGTCTCATATTTGGGAAAAATATTGATTTTATCATGTCCTAATTGAAGTAGAATAAATATAAGCAGAAAATCCCCCTTGTAAATTAAAAAAATAAGTGTATCATATGTTGATGGTAAATTATTGAAGTTAACAGGAGTATAAAATATATGAGTACACCAGCAAAAAATAAAATGGACATGACCCACGGCACTCTGTGGAATAAGATCCTGATTTTTGCCTTGCCACTTGCAGCCAGCAGCATACTACAACAGTTATTCAATTCCGTAGACACAGCTGTAGTCGGACGGTTTGCCAGCAGCCAGGCACTAGCCGCAGTAGGAAGTAATGGCTCACTTATATCACTGCTCATAAATCTTTTCATAGGAATATCCCTGGGCTCTAATGTGGTAATAGCCCACTACATAGGACAGGGAGCACAGAAAAACATACAGGCTGCAATCCATACTGCAATCGTGGTTGCCCTTGTCAGTGGATTTTTCGTCATGATACTGGGACAGTTTATAGCCAGACCAGTACTGCTTCTGATGGGAACACCGGAGGATGTAATGGACCTTGCGGTCTTGTATCTAAGGATATATTTACTCGGCATGCCATTTATCATGCTGTATGATTTTGGATCATCTATACTTAGAAGCACAGGGGACAGTAAGCGTCCACTGTATAGCCTGATTGTGGCAGGAGTGATTAACACACTCTTAAACCTCGTGCTTGTAATAGGCTTTAAGTTGAGCGTATCTGGTGTTGCCATAGCAACCGTAATATCAAATGTGGTAAGCTCTGGCATTGTGATTTATTTCCTCACGCAGGAGTCTGAGCCTATAAAGCTTGATTTAAAGAAGCTTGCAGTATCTACAACAGAGCTTAAAAAGATATTAAAAATCGGCGTGCCGGCAGGCTTGCAGGGCATGATGTTTTCTATAGCAAATGTGTGTATACAAAGCACAATCAACAGCTTTGGCTCAGATGCTATAGCGGGTTCGGCGGCAGCCCTTAACTATGAGTTTTTCTCATATTTCATGGTCAATGCCTTTGCCCAGACTACTGTCACCTTTACCAGCCAGAATTATGGTGCAGGAGAGTACGGCAGATGTAAGAAGATATTCAGGATAGTCATGATGTTTTCTCTTATATCATGCGGACTTTTGTCAGCTGTCTTTGTGATAGGCAGAGTCTTTTTCCTGGGGATCTACTCGACAGATGCCAATGTGCTGGTGTATGCAAAACAGCGTATCTGTATAGCTACAACCTTGGAGCTTCTCACATCAATCTATGAGATTAGTGCCGGTGCCATGAGGGGACTGGGACATTCCATGACTCCTGCGGTTATCACCTTTATGGGCTCCTGTGTCCTCAGATTAATCTGGATATCCACTGCCTGTAAGATGGTACACGAGTTCTGGGTGCTCATGATTATCTATCCTATTTCATGGATTATTACAGGAATTGCCATGATGATTGCCTATGGCATGCTGAAGCATAGGATATTTAAGAAAGCTCAGGTATAGTTTTCGGCCCGCTGCCAGGTTCTCTGTATTCAAATTGTCTTACATTATATAGTTGCAAAAACAAACCTAAAATAGTAAAATTCTATCATATGAAAACATATTATTATCAAGATGAACTAAATGATGAGTTTTCCGAAGCACAGATTACACCTAAGAGAATTGATGCAAGCTACAACTATTCTCATCATGGCGGTGGAAGATGGATGGCTCATGTTTTCTGGTATAGAATAATTGCAAGGCCCCTTGCGTGGTGTTATCTCAAGATAGCATTTGACCATAGGGTTGTGGGAAGGGACAAGCTCAAGAAGCTTGGCGGAGATGGTTTTTTCCTGTATGGTAATCACACGAACCCAGTGGCAGACGCATTTATTCCATCGATGGTGGCATATCCGAGGGATGTATATGTGATTGTGCATCCCAACAATGTGTCCATGCCTGTACTTGGGAGAATAACACCGCACCTAGGGGCTTTACCTTTGCCAGATGACAGGGAGGCGTCTAAGAATTTTCTGGAGGCGGTAGGCGGTACTGTCAGGGAAAATAACTGCCTGATGATTTATCCAGAGGCGCATATCTGGCCTTATTACACAAAGATACGTCCGTTTACAGACAGCTCCTTCAGATACCCGGTGCAGCAGGACAAGCCGGTCATGTGCTTTACTAACACATATCAGAAGAGGAGATTTGGCAAAAAACCTAAGATAGTGACCTATGTGGACGGACCTTTTTATCCGGACAAAAGCTTAAAGGGCAGGGATAGGAAAATGTCCCTCCGCAATCAGGTGTATGATGCCATGGTTTTGAGAAGCCAGGCAAATACCGTGGAAGTGAACAAATTTATAAGGAAAGAAGAAGCATGAAAAATATTCTTTTCTCAGGAAATGTGAAAGTGTTTGATGGGATGCTTACCTGTATGCTTTCTGTTTTTAAGAGGACAAAGTCGAAGGAACCCTACAATTTCTATATTTTTACTATGGATGTGTCACACATTAAGCCAGACTACATTCCGGTGAGCGATAAGCAGGTGGAGTTTTTGCAGCAGATTGCAAAGGACTACAATCCGGATAATCAGGTTACAAAAATTGACGTGACAGACATATATATGCAGGAATTTGACAACTGTCCCAATGAAAATGCCTACTGTTCGCCTTATACCCTTCTTAGGCTTTTTGCGGACAAGATACCTGAGATTCCGGACAAGCTTCTGTATCTGGATGTAGATATTTTGTTTAACAGAGAGCCGGAACTCTTGTATGACGTGGATGTGGAGGGCTATGAATATGCGGCAGCCAGAGACCACTATGGTAAGTACCTGTTAAATCCTAACTATATTAATGCAGGCGTTCTGCTCTTTAATATGAAAGAAATACGAAAGACCGGTCTTTTTGAAAAGGCAAGACACCTGATAAAGACTAAGAAGCTGCTTTTTGCAGACCAGGATGCTGTATACAGGAGCACCACCAGAAAAAAGATGCTTCCGCAGAAGTACAACGACCAGAAATTTTTACATAAGACTACAATTGTGCGTCATTTTTCAAAGCGCCTGTTCTATCTGCCATATCCCCACACTGACAATATTAAGCAGTGGGAGGTGGGCAAAATCCACAGGGTGTTCAGATATGACCAGTTTGACGACATATTGTTTGAGTACATTTATTTAAAAAGAAAATTTGAAATCGAAATAGGGGGTTAAGATGTTAGTACCAATATTTTTTGCTTGTGATGAAAAATTTGTAAAATTCACCATGGTTGCGATTCGTTCCATTATCGCGAATGCGTCAGCAGAAAACACATACAAGATTCATATTCTCCATATGGGAATATCAGAGCCAACCCAGAAAAAAGCCACAGATATGGCTACAGAAAATGTAGATATTGAGTTTGTGGATGTCACTGAAAATATGAATAAAATCAGGGCGAAGCTGCCAATCCGTGACTATTACACAGCTACAACCTACTACAGACTTTTTATACCGGAGATGTACCCAGAGTACAGGAAAGCTCTCTATATCGACAGCGATACTGTTGCTTTAAAGGATGTGGCGGAGCTCTATGCGGTTTCTCTGGGAAAAACTTATGCAGGAGTCTGCCCTGACAGGGTGGTTGCCCAGACTGACATCCTCGGAGATTACACTGAAAAGGTACTGGGAGTGAGCCGCAGTAGTTATTTTAATGCAGGAATCATGCTTATGAACTGTAAGCAGTTCAGGGAGAATCATCTGCTTGACGAATTTATCGAGCTGCTTGGAATCTATTCCTTTGTGGTAGCCCAGGATCAGGATTATCTGAATCTCATCTGTCAGGATCAGGTCACATATGTGGATCCAAAGTGGAATGCCCAGGTCTTTGGTGAGCTGGCATGTCCTATAAGTGAGGTGGGAATCCTCCACTACAATATGGCGGCTAAGCCATGGCATTATGAGGACTGCCGTCTGGCTGAGTATTTCTGGAAATATGCCAGACAGGTGTCAGAGTATGATGCAATCCATAAGGAGATGGAGAATTATACAGAGGAGCAGAAAAAAGAGGACAGCATGTCAGGCGATAAGCTGATTGCTCTTGCTGTATCTGAGATAAACAATGAGGACAACTACTTAAGGCGCATGAACAAACAGGCTGGAAAGTCCGAGGAGAAGCTTGCCCTTATCAAAAAGATGGAGCAGATGGAGCGCGAGGGACGTTTTTCGGAGGACTGCCAGGTAAATCCACCAGCGCCGACGCTTATGCCGGAGGATATAAATTATCTGCCACACAGCTTAACAAATGCCATGCAGACCAAGTATGCCTTTAAGATTGCCAGATGGTTTGTAAATACTCTTATAAAGAAAAAACAGCTCATAATCAAGGAGTACAAGGGCATTGAAAATATCAAGGCGGTAAAGGATGGGGCAGTTATAACCTGCAACCATTTCAACCCATTTGACAGCTTTGCCATTACCCTTGCTTTTGAAGAGGGCAAGCTTAATAAGTACAAGCTTCATAAGAAGAGAATGTATCGTGTCATCAGGGAAGGAAACTATACAGGGTTTCCTGGTTTTTATGGGTTTTTGATGCGGCATTGCTATACCCTGCCACTTAGTTCAAACTTCAAGACCATGGAGAAGTTTATAACATCAGTGGACGCTGTCCTGCAGAAGGGACATTTCCTTCTGGTATATCCGGAACAGGGCATGTGGTGGAATTACAAAAAGCCAAGACCGCTGCAGAAGGGAGCCTTTACGTTTGCAGCCAGAAATAATAAACCGGTACTGCCGGTATTCATCACCATGGAGGACAGCAGTGTCCTTGACGAGGACGGCTTCTATGTGCAGGAATACACCGTGCATTTCTGCGAACCAATTTATCCGGATCCGGAGAAAAAGAGGGCAGTAAATGCAAGGGAAATGATGGATAAAAACTATGAGGCATGGAAAAAGGTATATGAGGATACATACAAGATACCGCTTACATACTCATGTCCGGATTCAATGGTGGTAAATCGATAATGCCCTGCTTTTATGCAGGATACAGGCATAAAAATCAAATAGAAGATTAACCTGGAAAAATAAAATTCTGCTTTATCAGAAAAATGATTTGACAGCGGCATAACAAAACTGTATATTAATATGTGCGCGAAACAGAGCGCACATATATGCGGAATTGTCGGAATTGGCAGACGAGCGAGATTTAGGTTCTCGTGTCTTATGGCGTGTGGGTTCAAGTCCCACATTCCGCATTGATGAGCATGAGATTTTCCGTGCTGTATTGAAGGGAATGTTGCTGACCGCACTGCAAGGTACAAACAGTAACAAGGAAATTGAATAAATTGTAGATTTATCCAAAAAAATATTGACTACAGCAAAAATTTGTTGTAATATAGCACTCGTGTTCAGGAAACACTGAATGGGCTTGTAGCTCAGCCGGTTAGAGCGCACGCCTGATAAGCGTGAGGTCGGAAGTTCGAGTCTTCTCAAGCCCACTAAAAAGAAAGTCACCAGCATTTGCTGGTGACTTTTTTAACATCCATCGGTTTTGCGTCTGGGCCATTCCTTAATCCGGCTTTCGTACTGCTCATTAATCCAGTCCACAGTCTGTTCCTTCCCCTCCTGAGTAAAAGGAAAAGTAATATCCGTCTTTAAAGAATCATCCGTTAAATCAAAAATATAAGGACCTGGCCATACCCAGGCATGAAAGATTGGGTCGCCCTTCTCCTCTGGAGTATCCTCAGTGGCTTCCTTTATAATGACGTCCTCCCTTTTGATGAGAAAACGCATGCCGCCCATCCAGCCGGTGTAAGAAGTCTTCTTATAATAGTTTAAGTTTAATGCGTCGTCGTATGTGAGCATAAAAGCCTCCTGGTTGTATTTATGTGGTGGGCGGTGCGCATATCTAACTTGTGCATGCATTCCACGCATTAGGTTGTGGGTGGATCAGATAACATGTAGTGTATTTCTCAGAAAAAATATGAAGTCAGCCACGGGAGCAAATCGCGGATAGGGTGTGTATAGATTGAAAGAATCACCGTTGCCGGGTCTTATGGAACCCCGTGGCAGTTCATATTGTTTTCTGAGAAACAACTACATGCCATCTGATTATGTAGGTTGTTAACGTGGAAAGCTTGCGCAAGTAAGATATGCGCGCCGCTTGCTACATATTGCAAATGATGTTACGTTTATTTCATTTACATCGCTTATTATATCATATGCATTCGGAGAGCTAAATACTTATTACTGCAATTTTCTCCTGCCATTCCACAACTAAAAAAAGAAGCTGCCCCACCCATCCACTTAATAAAATATACCAAAATACTAGGATTTATTTAAATAATTATGCATAGTCCCATAGTCACAAAACTTGCATAAAAAACATCAATCGTTGCATAAAAATAAAAAAATCAAGCGAAAAGCCATCAAACTGAATAAATATGCGAGAATTTACCGCGATAAAGTTATATTGACAAATGAGATTTGGCGTGTATAATAGTAAAAGAATTGTTCGTGCCACACAGACAATTGTGTTTTTTAATAAGGAGTGCAATGGCAAAGGCGTCATTGGACTTTTTTAGATTATTTAAGAATTTAACAGGTTAAACTGTTAAAGATATATTTCTATAGGAGGAAATTATTATGAAAAAGAAACTGGTTAGCGCTATGTTAGTTCTTTCTATGTGCTCAAGCTTAGTAGCATGTGGAAACAGCGGCGCAAACGACGACGTTGTTGGTACAGAAGCAGGTACAGAATCTGCATCAGCAACAGATGGATCAGGAGAGAGTGAAATCTCTATGCCTGATGGATATGATGCAACATCATCATCAATCTACAATGAACAGCTTGGTGACTTCTACACAGCTTATCAGACAGCTCTTGACACAGAGGATATTGATGAGAGATTTGCACTTGAGGCTATTGCAGAGGCAAAGCTTTTGGAGTCAGCGGTTATGGTTCCTACACAGACTCAGGGTGGCGGATATGCTATCAGCCGAGTAGTACCTTACACAGCTCCAAACGTATTATGGGGTAACGATTATGAGAGATATCACAACACATTAGTTGTTGACTCTGACAAATTCATTACTTCAGCTGACAGAGATGCTATCAAGGAGAAGTACAAAGAACTCAAAGGAACAGGAACATTTACAGAGTGGGTTAAGGGATATCTTGCAGATGCTGGATATACTCTTAAGGATTCATACGCTCTTACATATACAGCAGACCCTGTAACATGGGATGCCCTTAATACATCACTTGCATCAGATTCAGAGTCTATCATCAATACATATGATGGGCTTATGGAGTATGACAATGAGGGTGAGCTTCAGCCAGCCCTTGCTGAGAGCTATGAGGTATCTGATGATGGACTTACATACACATTCCACATCCGTCAGGGTGTTTCATGGGTAGATTCTCAGGGACGTGAAGTTGCAGACGTGACAGCAGACGATTTCGTAGCTGGTATGCAGCACATGATGGACTGTCAGGCAGGTCTTGAGTACCTTGTACAGGGAGTTATCGTAGGTGCAGACGCTTATATCAACGGTGAGACAAGTGATTTCTCAGAGGTTGGTGTAAAGGCTGTTGATGATTACACGCTTGAGTACACACTTGAGCAGCCTACATCTTACTTCCTGACAATGCTTGGCTATGGTGTATTCGCGCCAATGAGCAGAAGCTACTACGAGTCACAGGGTGGTAAGTTCGGTGTTGAGTTTGATTCATCTGCTTCAGATTACACATACGGAAAGGATCCTAACTCGATTGCATACTGTGGACCATACCTTGTAACAAGTTCAACAGAGAAGAACTCTATCGTATTCGAGTTAAATGAGTCTTACTGGAATGCAGCAAATGTTGCAAACAAGAAGATTACATTCGTATATGATGATGGTTCGGATGCTACAAAGAGATACACAGACGCTACATCTGGAACAATCGATGGATGCCCTCTTACAACATCTGCATTAGAGCTTGCTAAGAAAGATGGAAATTTTGATGAATATGCGTATGTATCAGGTACAAATGCTACATCATTCTCATCATTCGTAAACCTTAACAGAAATGCATTCTTCAACTTTAACGACAGCTCAAAGGCTGTTTCAACAGAGTCTGAGGAGGAGCAGGCAAGAACAAACCAGGCAGTACAGAACGTTCACTTCCGTAGAGCACTTGCAATGTCATTCGATAAAGGACAGTACAATGCAGTTATGTACGGTGAGGACATTAAGTACAATGCACTCCGTAACTCATACACACCAGGAAACTTCGTATCCTTATCAAAGGATGTAACAGTTTCAATCAATGGTGAGGATGTAACATTCCCAGCAGGAACAAACTATGGTGAGATTGTGCAGGCTCAGATTGATGCTGATGGAGTTAAGATTACAGTATTCGACAAGGATTCAACAAATGAGCAGCAGTCAGATGGATTCGATGGATGGTACAATGTAGACAATGCTCGTGAAGAAATGGCACAGGCTATCGATGAGCTTAAGGCAGAGGGTCTTGAGATTACAGCAGACAACCCAATCCAGCTTGACCTCCCATATCCATCAGCTGATGAGATTTTCACAAACAGAGCTAATGTATACAAGCAGTCACTTGAGGAAGGCCTTGAGGGACTTGTACAGGTTAACCTTGTAGATTGTAACGATGCAACAACATGGTATTACACAGGATACTATACAAGCTACGGATATGAGAACAATTACGACTTATACGATTTATCAGGATGGGGCCCAGACTATGGAGATCCACAGACATACCTTAATACATTCCTTCCAGATTATGCTGGATACGTTACAAAGTGTCTTGGTGTATTCTAAGATTTCTTAAAATAAAATATCTAAAGATTAGAGCAAGAGGATGGCTCTGCCATTCTCTTGCCCATTTTAATGAGTGAACGACTATGGCAAAATATTTAACAAAACGAATATTATACGGATTATTTTCATTGATAATCATTGTTGGAATCGTTATGATTCTTATCTATTCTGTAATGGACAGAAACCTGATTTTCGCAAAGGATCCAACATATACTCATCAGAGTAATAATACAAAAATAACATACAAGTATTCTAAGTGGGAGGAGTATGGCTATCTGGATTATGTACCATATGCTGACTACTTACAGGGACTCTGCAACAAGGGCGAAATTGACGAGGAGACCAGATCTAAGGCTGTAAGTATTGGAAGAACAGCTGACAAGGATTCTGAAGTCGTAAAGCAGTATGTAGAGCAGTATACAAACTACTACAAGTCAAAGGGCTACAAGGTGGTTCGTCTTGACGCTATCATGATGAATGCTAAAAAGGTAGCAGATGGCGGTACCCAGCAGTTATATGCGTATAAAAATGTGCCTATAGCAAAACGTCTGTTAAATTATTTCACACATGTTATTGAAATCGACAGTATTGACAATGTGGCGAATATTGCAGACGAAGACAGAGGAATATCATTTACCTGGCATGACCCGGTATATGGAGGAGAGAAATTCTCACCTGCTGTAATGGGAAATGGTACAACACACAAGTATCTGATATATTTTGATTCGAAATTCCCTTATATTCATCAGAATATAGTTACAATAAATTTAGGAACTTCATACAGTGTAAATGAAGGACAGGATGTATTCAGAACCATGAATAAGGCACAGGGTGCTTTTGTTAAGTCTGAGATTACATATCCAACAGGGCTTACAGAGGCAAGTGCGGATGACCTTCATTCAGCAACATATATGGCAAATTCTCTTACTACAAGTAAGGTGTTTGAGGCCAGATATGTAGATGACTATACAAATGTAGATACAGTCAAGAAGTCACATTCTAAGATTGGATTCTCATTTATAATTGGTATTATTTCAACAATTATTTCATATATCATTGGTGTTCCAATTGGTATAGCAATGGCAAGAAAGAAGGATAAGCTTGTGGATAAGATTGGTACCTTCTATATCGTATTTATCCTTGCAGTGCCTTCACTTGCATACATTTTCCTGTTTAAGGCTATTGGTGGTTCGGTATTCAATCTCCCGACAACCTTTGATTTGGAGTCAACCAGCAAGCTTATGTACGTTCTTCCAATCGTGTCTCTGGCACTGCCGGCAGCCGGTGGAACTATGAAGTGGCTCCGCCGTTACATGATTGACCAGATGAATTCTGATTATGTTAAGTTTGCACGAAGCGGTGGACTTACAGAGAAGGAAATCTTTACAAAGCATATTTTCAAGAATGCGGTTATCCCTATTGTACAGGGTATTCCGGCTGCAGTACTGTTTGCTATGACAGGAGCTATTATCACAGAGCGTGTATACGTTGTTCCTGGTGCCGGTAACTTGCTTACAGAGGCGATTAACAAGTACGATAATGGTGTTATTGTAGGTGTTACATTATTCTACGCAGTACTTACAGTAGTTTCCCTTATCTTAGGAGACGTGCTTATGTCACTTGTTGACCCAAGAATTTCATTCTCATCAAAGGACAGGTAAGATAAAATGAACAATGATTTAAAAGAATTTGGATTATCAGATGAGGAACTGTTTGCACCGGTTTCACACAGTGACCTCGAATCTGAGAAGATTACAGCACCTAGATATTCATACTGGCAGTCTGTATTCCGTGTATTTTTTAAGAAAAAAATAAATATCATCATGCTTGCACTTCTGGGAGTGATTGTACTTATGGCGTACTTATATCCGCAGTTTGTAGAGTATGATAAGTTTGCAAACCTTATGGATTCTGCATCAAAGCACTTAAGCCCTGCAAAGGCTATTAAGCAGCTGGGCTTCAATATCCACTGGATTTTAGGAACCGGTGCTTCTGGACAGTCTACATTTGATGCTGTCTGGTATGGTTCACGAATTTCTATTTCCCTTGCGTTTATCTGTGCAGCAATCAATATGACAATCGGTGTTATAGTTGGTGCTATCTGGGGATTTTCAAAGAAATTCGATATGTTTATGATTCAGATATATAATATTATTGCTAATGTTCCATACCTCCTTGTTATCTCAGTTATGGTTATGCTTTTTACACCTAGCTTCTGGGTTATGGTACTTGCTTTCACTATCACAGGATGGATTGCAATCGCCTACTTCATCAGAACACAGGTTATCATCATCCGTGACCGTGAGTACAACCTTGCGTCAAAATGTCTTGGTACATCCACAGTTAAGATTGCCATGAAAAACATTTTGCCATTTATGACATCAGTTATTGTTACACAGCTGGCTACAGAGATTCCATCATATATCGGTATGGAGGTATTCCTCTCATACATCGGACTTGGACTTTCTGACAGATCTCTTGGACGTCTGATTTATGACGCTGAGAATGCGATGGTAACACCGGGATGGCAGTTTGAGTTCTGGAGCCCTGTTGTTGTTTCTGCTATTATTTCAATCGTGTTATATGTAGTAGGACAGAACTTAGGTGATGCTTCAGATCCTAGAACACATATGTAAGAGGTGCAGTAATGGAAGACAAGAAAGTATTATTACAGATAGAAAACTTAAACGTGAAATTCCATGTGCGTGGTAGAATCCTTACTGCTATCCGTGGAATCTCACTTGATATCTACGAGAATGAGTCAATCGCTATCGTAGGAGAGTCTGGATCGGGAAAATCTGTTTTCACAAAGACATTCGCAGGAATGCTTGACAGCAACGGATTTATCGACCAGGGCCGTATTATCTACAATGACCCTGAGCTTGCTGATACACATGTAGACTATGATGATAAGGCAAAACTTGCTGTAAAACAGATTAAGATGACATTAGACAACGCTTCCCGCTATGAGTTTGGAGCAGAGACCTACAAGAAGATGAAGGAGCTTGAGGCTGAGAGACAGATTAAGCATACCTTATCAGATGAGGAAAAGGCTAAATTCGACGAGAAGATACATGAGCTTAAGGTGGAAAAGACTGAGAAATTCAACAAGAAGCTCACTCTGGACTCTAAGCATGATAAGGCAGAAATCTCTGAGCTGGCAAAGGACATCAAGGCTCTTGATGCTAAAATCAAAGAGGTTGAAGCTGATAAGGAAAATAAAATCAAAGAGCATGAGGCCGCAGCTAAGGCTGACACAGCTTATGAGAAGGAATACTCAGACAAGCTGGGAGAGCTTACAGCCCGGTATGCAAAGGAAATCGCAGGAACTGTATCTGAGGATACAAAGAAGCGTAACGAGCTTATCGCCAAGGAGGTATATCTCTCAGTTGGAAGATTTAAGCCAAGACGCCGCAACAAGCTGATTAAGGAGCTCTGCAAGGCTCTTGAGGAAGCTATGAAGATGGGCCTTGACTTAAATGATGATGAGCAGAAGAATATTGTATTTGATGATATCGCTTTCCGTGTTGCTTATCTTGACGAGACAGCAGATTCATTACATGGTGTATGCGTGTTAAACCTTGCAAATATTAAGGCTGAGAAGGACTGGACACAGATTCGTGGTAGAAGAATTGCTACAGTATTCCAGGATCCAATGACTTCTCTTAACCCAATTATCACAATTGGAAAACAGATTAGTTCAATCATCATCAAGCATCAGGGATGTTCTGAAGTTGAGGCGCGTAAGCGTGCAATTGAGCTTATGAAGAAGGTTGGTATTCCAAACGCTGAGGCTCGTTATGATGATTATCCATTCCAGTATTCAGGTGGTATGAGACAGCGTATCGTTATTGCTATTGCACTTTCATGCCAGCCAAAGATTCTTATTTGTGATGAGCCTACAACTGCCCTGGACGTAACTATTCAGGCACAGATTTTAAGACTCATAAAGGATCTCCAGAAGGAATTCAACTACACAATCGTATTCATCACACATGACCTGGGTGTAGTTGCCAATATTGCAGACAGAGTAGCTGTATTATATGCAGGACAGATTGTAGAGCTTGGTACAGTTGAGGAAGTATTCTATGACCCACGTCATCCATACACATGGGCGTTGTTGTCATCACTTCCACAGCTTGCCCAGAGAAATACAACACTTTTCTCTATTACAGGTACACCACCTTCACTTTACAACCAGATTGTGGGAGATGCTTTTGCACCTCGTAACCAGTATTGCATGAAGGTTGATACCTTAAAGGAGCCGCCTATGTTTAAGGTGACAGATACACACTATGCAAAGACATGGCTGCTGGATCCTAGAGCTCCAAAGATTGAAAAGCCAGAGGCTATTCAGGATATACATGAGAAACTCGTAAAAGCATTTAACATATAGGAGATTTAAAAGTGTCTAATCAAAAGAATGGCGGTCATGTAAAAAAATTACCAGAACATGGTCCTATAGATGAAAATGGTAGAGAGATACTCTTATCTCTTAAAAATATCGATATCACATTTGGAAAGGGCGACAATGCGGTTAAGGCTGTAACTGATGCTTCTTTCGATATCCACAAGGGTGAGACCTTCTCACTTGTTGGAGAGTCTGGTTCAGGTAAGACTACAATCGGACGTGCGGTAATCAGGGTTAACCCCCTTTCGAATGGTGAGATTTACTACAAGGGCGTTCCTATTTCAGGAAAGATTCCAAGATCCCTTGACCGTGAAGTTATCAGAAATATTCAGATGGTATTCCAGGATCCGGCGGCATCTCTTAATGAGCGTGCTACTGTAGACTACATTGTATCTGAGGGTCTTAACAACTTCCACCTCTACAACAGTGAGGCAGAGCGTGTTGAGAAGGTCGAGAACATGATTAAGGAGGTTGGTCTGCTTCCAGAGCATCTGACCCGTTACCCACATGAGTTCTCAGGTGGACAGAGACAGCGTATCGGAATTGCCCGTGCCATGGTTATGGAGCCAGAGCTTGTAGTGGCTGATGAGCCTATTTCAGCCCTTGATGTTTCAATCCGTGCCCAGGTACTTAACCTGATGAAGAAATTCCAGAAGGAAAAGGATGTAACATATTTATTTATAGCGCATGACCTTTCTATCGTCAGATTTATCTCAGATAGAATCGGTGTTATCTATAAGGGTAGAATCGTTGAGGTAGCAGATGCAGAGGAATTATTTGATTTCCCTCTTCATCCATACACTCATTCCCTTATTTCAGCTATTCCTATTCCGGATCCTAAGCTTGAGAAGAACAAGGTTCTTTACACATATGACCCATCAATCCATGATTACAGTGTGGACAAGCCGGAGTTCGTAAATATCGGACATGACCACTGGGTATATGGTAACAAGAAGGAGATCGAGGAATACAAGAAGATCAGAGAGGCAGGAGTGCCTGTTAAGTCTATCCAGATTCTTGATGAAAACACATCAAGAGAAGAGGTTGAGGCTAAGCAGAACGAGGCTATTGACCAGATTATTACAGATGAGTTCCTCTCATCACCTGTACATGATACAGGAAATGTTTGGTATGGAGTGATTTCCTTCTTCCTTCCAATCATTGGTATTATAGCTGCGCTTATCTGTAAAAAGCACAACTACATTAGAAACTATAAGATATTAAAGAAGGGCGCAATCGCAGGATTTATCGTAATCGCAGTCCTCATTGCACTGTTACTTCTTTCACTTTTATTTGTGGTGATTTAAATTGAATAGAAAAGCAAGAGATAATAGAGACCGTTACACAAGCTTAGCAAAACCTGTAGAAAAGATTGAACTGAGTGAAAAGCACCCGAAAGTCAAAATTTTCATAGTCGTTCTTTTGGCAGTGGTTGGTGCAGGGTTCTTATCTTATGCATTTGTGAACTTCCTGAATCAAGATGAGGGATGGTCCGAAATTCAAGCAAGTACATCCTCTGAGCTTAACTGCTCAGAGGACTTTGTTTTTCAGTATAATCTGTCGGACGGGGGAATCTACAAGAATCTTCAGGAGATTTACACAGATGCTTGTGTGAAGGCGTACAAACTGTTTAATATTGACGAAGAAGATGATGACTATAAAAATGTCTGTTATATAAATAATCATCCTAACCAGGAAATTGTGGTGGATGATTTGCTTTACTCAGCCTTCGAGAAAATCGAGAGCTGTGGAGACAGAAGCCTGTATCTGGGACCTGTATATGACTATTATGATAATGTGTTTTACAGCGAAAATGAGACAGAGCTTTTGGACTATGACCCATACTTAAATGATGAGCTAAAGGCAGAGTTTAGTGAGCTTGCCCGGTTTGCATCGGAGGACAGCCAGATTAAGCTTGAGCTTATGGGGGATAACAGGGTTAAGCTCATTGTTTCACAGGACTATCTGGAGTATGCGAAGGCTAATTCTGTCACTAATTTTATAGATTTTTACTGGATGAAAAATGCCTTTATTATTGATTATATTGCTGATACTTTTGTAAGCCGTGGTTATACCAGTGGTATTATTTCCAGCACTGATGGTTATACCAGAGCACTGGGAAGCACAGATGACGGCTATGCCTGCAATCTCTACAATCTGCAGGGCGATACAGTCTATGTGGCAGGAGACTACAGCTACAATGAGGCTAGAAGCATGGTTACTTACAGAGCCTACGGAATCAGTGATGCGGACAAGTACAGGGTGCATGAGCAGCCAGATGGGGAGATAAGGACAAAGTACCTGTCTCTTGAGGATGGTCTGGACAGGAGTGCACTCAGCGAATTTGTTGTATACTCTGACAGTCTGGACTGCAGTGATGTGCTGCTTTCAACCAAGGATTACTATATTGCAGATGATTTTGATGCAGATTCTGTGACGGCTTTGGCAAAAAATAATATAAATTCTATTTTTATTCAGGATAGTGTAGTATACTATACTGAAAAGGAACTTGAAATCAAGGATTTGTATGAGAGTGATAATGTGACATTTACGGCACAGATGCGAAATTGACAGAGCTGAATTAAATAGTGTGTGATGTGCCTGGTATATGGACAAATGCCGTTGACAGATTTGATTCTTGTTAAATATGTCATAAAACAATAAACAATGAGATAAGTATAATGTGCATTGGTGTGGTAACAGGGGGAGAATATGTTACTTGGTCTGGAAGAGGGAGAAAAGAAATTTAAGAACGAGATGCAGACAGGAGGAGCCGACATGGCTGTGGTGAAAAGCTGGCTCCGTACATACACCAGAACCAGAAGGAGTGCGGTCAATGTGGCTGTGCGCTACTATGGTGAAAAAGAAAATCTCGAATATCTGCTGGAGCGTCTTAAGAGATTAGAAGAGCTCATTATCGGATATAATAACCTGGAAGCGGATGACAAAAAGGAGTTTTTGGGCATAATCAGGGATTTTAAGAAGGTACAGGGCAATTTTGATGATGAATTTCTAATCAGCAAGGCAGATGGAGACTTTCATTCCACCTTGGAATCAATTGTAAAGCTCGGACCCAAATATGCGGACAATCACGAGAATGGTATAATACTTCAAAGCGAAGTGGAAAATCTCATAGCCCTGACCAAAGAGGGGCTTGAGAGAGCACATCCGGACTTGTTCGCGCTGGCATATTACTATCTGTCACACACTAACAAGGAGCTGGAGGAAATGCCCTTTGCTGAGAAGGTCCGTGAGATAGAGCGGATATACAGAACAGAATTTCTGGATTTAATCAGACCAGAGGTTGCCAAGGTTAAGGGTGAGGAAAACGCAGACGCGGTGCTCAGGGACATGTGTAAGCTATAGATATCATAGTATGATATGTCTCCGGAATAAGATGTTGATTAAAAATGGAGAATGATATTAGGGAGGATGTTATGGATTTACTAATTGCAATTTTGTTTATTGTTATACCGCTGGTTATCAGTTCAAAGAAAAAGGCTGGAACTAATCAGCAGAAGGGGACAGGACCGCAGATGCAGAAGGTGCTGAACCAGATGCAGACTACTGTCAGACAGCAGGTACATGAGGTCTGGAGTGAACAGCAGAACGGCAGCAGACAGCAGAAGTGGAACGCACAGCAGAATATGAGACCGATACAGCAGGCATGGGCAGGGCAGCAGCAAGCCAGACCACAGCAGCAGGCATGGGCAG